>CAZUPJ010000016.1:0-1541 GCA_964622185.1 uncultured Treponemataceae bacterium | reverse complement strand
CATTTTTTCCAAATGCATTTAATAGGTTTTCAAGGTTTGAATAGGTTTTTAAGGATCCGCCTTCAAAAGAAGAACGTAGTAAATCATAATTTAAGGCATTGTATTGAATTATACCAAAAGAAACTTCTTCCGCATTCTCAGTGAACTTTTCGATTAGATTTTTTTTTGAAAAAAGTACAATTTGTTGTTGGGTGTAAGCTTCCGTATAATTATAGTATTTATTATATTCATCCAACGAACCAGTCATCGAAAGCAGTATATCGAATTTTTGAAAATTATCATCTATGGTTCCAGTGTTGTCAAAGGGGAAGTATTGTACAGAAAATTGGTGTTCTTGTGCAAGGGTATTGAGTATTTGTACGTTTATTCCTTGTGCACTTCCATCTGCCCCTGTGTACTGATACGGTTGATGGTCAGAGGCGTATCCAACGGTAAAACTTTTCCCTCTTAAAAGAGATGCTTGTTCTTTAGTTAAAGCATAGTCAAACGATTCAATGTAGTTAAAATATTCTTCATATATTCTATCGTAAAATCCATGTTCCGAAAGTTTTATTTTTTTTAAGGCAGTATCTATTTCGTTTATTATCGCTTTGTTTTTTGGTAAGGCCATAAAACGAAAATCAATAGTCCCAAGATTCGCTATTACTTTAAAATCTTTTGCAAAGTCTCTTCCTGATGCTGAACTTGTAGCGAGGTAAAAATCTGCAGAGTGGTTTAGGTAGTCGCTGTATTCATCTGCTATTATGTATTCTACTGAGATATTATGTTCATCTAAATAGTTTTCTAATATTGAGTTGTATGGGTTATCTGAAAAAATCATTACAGATTTTCCATCGATACTTTCTGGGTCATTATAGAAAGCTTGAGTGTTTTGGTCACTAACTAAAATAATTTCAGTTGTTATAAATGTTTCTTCGGTAAAGGAAAACAACTGCGCTCTCGAAGCATCGTACCCAAGCGGTCCTAGTATATCAATTTTACCACTTAGAATAGCGTTTGCAATATCAACATATTCTATTTCAACAAATTCAAAATTTAAATCAGTGTGGTGCTCTATAGTTTGAAATATTTCTAGGCCATAACCTTTTTTATCGATAGAATTCTCATCTAAAATCATATCGGTAACATCGATGTATCCGACACGTACTACATTAGATTCATTTGCGTGTATCGATGCCACACTTAGAATGCATAGAGATACAAGTATACTTACTCGTTGTTTGATGCTCATTTGGTTCTCCTCTTTAGACATACACATTCATTAGTTCAAAAAATTATGAGGATTTTCTGCTTTTACTTATATTTATAGTATACAGTTGAAATTTTAACTTGTCAATAATTTTTAATTTTAATATTTGACCGTTTATTTAATAATAGCAAGTTTGTCGCATAACCCTACTGTTTCTGTGTTAAACATGCAGTTTTTCATTTTCTAACTTTATTTAACGTAGCAGTCTGTTGTGGTAATACAATTGACAGTAGTACGTAATTGGTTTACAATTATTATATGAGAATTACTGCTTTTGAAAAGGATACAATAA
>CAZUPJ010000015.1:0-14777 GCA_964622185.1 uncultured Treponemataceae bacterium | reverse complement strand
GACAAGAGAAGAATAATACTTAGCAAGTAAACATAAACCGATTTTTTCATACCTTTCCAAAATATATAATATCAGAAATAAGAAAAAAATCATAGCTAAAAATGTAATTTTTTTTGAATGAAGGAGAAAAATGAGATAATAGACGTATACAAAGGGAAAAAGATATGATATAAATTGATAGGTATGTATGTAAGAGAATGTAACGATATTGACACAAAAAAAACAATACTCCAAAAACAAACAATTTCAAATTTTATTGTATTTGAAGGCATAGACGGCTCAGGAAAATCTACCCAGTTAAAAATACTTGAAAAAAAAATACATAAATCTATGCTCTATGCAAAAGAACACAAGATTCACACAGTTGAGTCCAATTCACGAGAAAAAAATACAACATATACCTATGAAGAAGAAACACTTGCGTATGTAAGCGAAACAGCTAAAACAGTAAAATCTTTTTTCACAGCAGAACCAACGAACTTGCACACAGGCAAGTTTTTACGAAGTATATTAAGAGGCGAGATTGAAGCACATCCAACAACGGTTGTGCACCTTTTTGCTGCAGACAGAGCAGAACATTTATATGCAAAAAACGGTATTATTGAACGATGTAAAAATGGACAACTATGCGTATGCGACCGCTATTTATTTTCAAACCTTGCGTACCAAGGCGTTACCTGTGGTATGAATTTACCAATACAATTAAATGATGAGTTTCCACTTCCCCAATTAGTACTCTACTTTGATATCAATCCTCAAGAAGCGTTGAAAAGAGCACAAAGCAGGGGCGATGCTGAAATTTATGAAAAAATTGACTTTTTGGAAAAAACTCATGATCAATACGAAATAGTGTTTGAACGGTACGAAAACATGATTAGGCAAGGTTTAACCAGTATGAAGATTGTGAGAATAGATGCCTCTTTACCACAAGACGAAATAGCAGATATTGTTTGGAGCAATGTTGAACCTCTAGTAAATTTGCTATAAAATCCTTATACTCAAAAATTATATACCGATAATAAAGCATGAGTTTTTTCATTTTTAAAGCAAAGCCGCGGTACATAGTGAAGTATGTTGCCGCTTCCTTGCTCCTCCTTTTTATAATGTTGCTCTTTTGTTCGTATGCCATTACTTTTAAAGAGCAATATTATAATTTATATCATGTTCACTACCAACAATATCCTGACGATGTTATGGAAAACATATACTGGCTTGAAAGAGCAGTTGCGGCTGATTTTTCAAATCCGCAATTTGCTCTTACCCATATAGCGGATGAAGAAGAATGGGAAAAATACCGTTATCTTTTTATGATGCATGTAAACTTAAAGCTTATTGAGCAACATATGAGACTTGGTAGATACTGGGATAAGCAGGTTGCCTATTTTTATGATGCTCCCTGGAAAGAAGAGTATTTACGAGATTTAGAAACAGCAAGAAGTTGCTATGTTGCAGGTCTATACTATTGGAAAGAAGCAAAGCTGTGGGCAGAAAAAGCAAATCAAGGTGCCTTTTATTTTATTAATTTAAGTGGTATTCAAAACATGGAAGATGAATCTTTTAGAATTAATACTGGTGACTTAAATTATGAGCGAATTTTAGAGCGAGAAATAAAAAGAGTTGATGAAGTTATTGCTGACTTCCTTGCAATGAATGAAGAGACGTACTAGTTATTCACGACTCTACACGAATTAGTAACAAAATAGCAAAAGCAATAGGTCGACTCAGTCCTAGCTGTCTCGCGGTGCTCGCAGGCGGACGTGAGCGCCTCTATTCTTTTGCTATAAAGTGAATAGCTAAACTAAAAAAAAGGATTTGAAATGAAATCAATATGTATATCTTATCCACCGATACACATTAGCACAGAAACAACGAACATTATATTTTATGATTCTGCAGAATCATTAGCACAAATTACAAATAATGCCACTGGAAGAAAAATTTATATCGTAGATGATACGGTGTGTGAATTACCTGCGGTAAAATCAATATTAGAAAACACTGGGAATGATAGCATTGTTGTAACGATACAGGCTGGTGAAACATATAAAACAATCGACACTGTTTTAAAAATTATCTCAGAGGCCTTAGAAGCCGATATGCAGCGCTCTAGCACCTTTGTTGGTATTGGAGGTGGTGTTGTATGCGATATGACCGCCTTTGCATCTTCTATTTTTAAGCGAGGTGCAAAGTTAGAACTTATTCCAACTACCCTTTTAGCAATGGTTGATGCTTCAATCGGCGGAAAAACAGGCTGCGACTTTGCAAACTATAAAAACATGATTGGAAGTTTTTATCCTGCCAGTAGTATTCACATGGCAAGTGAGTTTGTGCAAAGCCAAAGCGAAAAAGAATACTTTTCAGGTTTAGCAGAGGTTGTAAAAACCGCCATGCTTTATGATGAAGAATTGTTTAGCCTTATGAAAGAAAAAAAAGATGCTATTCTTGCACGGGACACAGACATTATAAAAGACATGCTTTACAGATGTGCAGGGGCTAAGGCTCGCGTTGTAGAGCAAGATTTAACCGAAAAAAATATTCGTATGCAATTAAACCTAGGGCATACCTTTGGACATGCCTTAGAAAGCCTTACAGGCCTTGGAAACATTACACACGGGGAAGCTGTTGCATGGGGCATGGCAAGAGCCATAGATTTAAGCGAAAAAATGGAGCTTTGTAGTAGTGAATATAAAACTGAGATTTTTAGCGTGTTAGAAAGCTACGCTTGGAACACAGATGCTATGCATTCTTGTATTACGCTTGCAAAGGATGAGTTTCCAAAGTCTTTATTGAATGCCATGAAAAAAGATAAGAAAAATTCATCTACAAAGGTGCGTGTAATTTTACAAAAGGGATTGTGTGACACGATTATACAAGAAGTTGAAGACAGTGACTTGTTAGGGGTGCTATAAAGAATGAGTTATTTTGACTGGGCAGCAACAGCATTGCCAAATAAAGACATACTACAAGAAGCCTTAGATGTTTCGATCGCATTTTCTGCAAACCCTTCGGGGGTACATGATAAGAGCATTGCTGCTAAGAAAAAGCTTGAAGAGGCAAGAAAACGAAGTGCCTATGTTTTGAATGTAAAAGAAAGCTCAATTATTTTTACATCGGGCGGAACTGAGTCAAATTACCTACCCTTGTTATCGCTTTTACAAAGACAAGCTACAGGAAGCATTTTAGTAAGCGCAATAGAGCATTCTGCGGTAAAAGAGCAAGCCTTAGCAATGGAGCGGTGTGGGTTAAAAGTTATAAATATCCCTTGCAATAACCTTGGCATTGTTGAGCCAAAAACAGTAATAGAAAAAATCCAAGACGATACCCTACTCGTTTGCATTATGGCAGTAAACAACGAAACGGGCACCATTCAGCCAATAGAGAAAATCGCAGATGTCATTACAGAGCATTGCAAGGGTAAAAAGCGGCCAAAGTTTCATGTTGATGCCGTTCAAGCCATTGGAAAAGTACCATTTAGTTTGGCACACCCTGGCATTGATACCGCTGCGATTAGCGCCCATAAGCTTTGTGGTCCAAGAGGTTCAGGCATTTTATATATGAAAGACAGGCAAGAGCCATTTTTACGCGGTGGCGGACAAGAAGGCGGCCTTAGAAGCGGCACCGAAAACCTTTTTGGTATTTGGGCGTTAATGCGCTGCTTAGAAGAATATGCTCAAAAAGAATACTTAGAAAAAAATCTTGAAAAGCAAACTGTATTTATGAGTGATTTTTTACAACAATTATCAAACATAAAAAATTGTATGATTATCCCGAAAAACCGAAATGAAATTGCATATAGTTTTTCACCGTGGGTAGTGCAAGCAAGCTTTGATAAAATTCCAGGTGAAGTGATGGTTCGCTCATTAAGTCAAAAAGGATTTTATATTTCAACAGGTTCTGCCTGTTCTTCAAGAAAGGTAAACCGCCCCGTACTCAGTGCAATGGGCATTGGAAAAGATATTGCTACAAACACGGTACGCTTTTCATTTGGCGTAGAGACCACTAAAGAAGAAGTTGATGCATTAGTAGAGGCTGTAAAAGAAGTCTGTGCAATGTTTGGGTAATTATATCACTGATACAAATTACTCAATTTCCTATATATATTATTTATTATCTCTATTTGCTCTTCTGTTGCAGTGGCGGCACATTCGTCTATAAGGCTTTCTAAGCTAGATAAGCTTTCATTTAACGATGTTGTAAATCCTCTGGAAACTGAATACCAGTAGTTGCCCCGCCCATCGGTAAAGAGACCCACAAAGCCAAGCTCTTTACTTTTTTGTTTGGCAACAACGGTGCGTAAGATCCACTTAAGTGACGAGATAAGAACATCGCCCTGTTCAACAAAACCTACATTTAGTTGTCGCTTCCAATCGGATTCGTTCATTGGATGTAAGTCAAGCTCTTTTGCAAGAAGTAAGACAAGCGATAGTTTTTCGCCTTGTAAAAGAGTATATTCGCCAATTGTAACCTTTGTTCGAAGCTTCCCTGCTTGCACAAGACGCTCTGGCTTTTCTTGTTCGAGGTTTACTTTTTGTAAACTTTCAAGCGGAAGCATAACATATTTTTTCCCTTTGATGGTTTTAATCTTAAATGTTTCACCACCAAGCATAATTGCGTTTTCATCTTTTGTTTCTACTACGCTGTTTTTTTCAGTATTCCTAACTTGTTTAACGAATCTATCGGCCTTTTTACCTTTTTTACCGCTTCCCGATGTAAGACGGCTTTCAATAGAGTCATCTATTCTTGATAAAATTGCCTTTGTAAGAGGAGACACTGACATTGCAAACATGCGAGAGGTCCGAACAATTTCTCCTGCAACAATAAAAAGAGGGTCGGCTTTAAACATACTTGAGCCTGGATGTATTTGAATGTGTTCTGCTGTTAAACTGCGATACACTTCCCTTTTTTCCCGTACACAAATAAACTGAACCATTCCTGATGCTACACATGTTAAATAATCCTCCATGCTTCCGCCTCCAATTATCGGAAGTCCTAACCCTGAAACAATTTGCGATAGTTGTTCTTTTATGTTATATACTTCGTATAAGATACGCTCATCAAAATAATTTTTTTTACAAAATGCTGATTTATCTTTTGCATCCATATACGCCTTGTAGATTTTTACATATGTTACAAAGTCTCCGTACATATCTCGAAAGCTATGATGTGCTCGGCGTGCATTCATTTCTTCTCCTGGGGGAAGAATAAAGGGAGAGTTAGTTGATAAAAATGCAACAGCTGTTAATACTTCATCCATAACATCGGGGTACCTTGTAATAGACTCTACGATTATCCTACTTTCACGAGGCGAAAGTGGAAATGCTATCATGTAATTACCAATTGCTGTTAGTGTTCGGTCTTTGTTTAATGCACCGAGCATTTCAAGGGTTTCTATACCGCCTATAATACCCTCTTGCCCTGGTGGGGCTATAAAGTCAAACTTTTCAAACTCACTTATACCAAGTTCTGCCATTCGTAAAACAACTTCGCAAAGATCGGTTCTGTATATTTCTTCAAGCGTATAAAGCGTTCTTGTTTCAAAATTTTTCCTCGCAAAAAGTCTGTAACAAGTTCCGGGTTGCGTGCGCCCTGCCCGACCCTTTCGTTGGTTACATGAAGCCTTAGACACTTCTGTTTCGTTTAAACTTGATGTAAATGTTCTGGGATTATAATAATTTAATTTTGCAAGACCTGAATCGATAACGGTTGTAATACCTGCAATAGTAATACTTGTTTCTGCAATATTGGTAGAAATAACTACCTTTTTTTTCCCAAAGGGTGCTTTGTCAAACACACGCTCTTGCTCTTCTTTTGCTAAACGTCCATACAAAGGAACTAAATAAAGTCTTCGTGCAAAGTTCGATTTATATAATCGTTGCATACAATCTTTTATAATTTTTTCACCTGGTAAAAAACAAAGAATGTCGCCTTCAACCTTATTTGCTAATACCCGTTCTATAGTATTTTCTATTTTTTCTAAAAGAGCATCTTGAGCAGCTAAGTTTGAAGTTGTAGTAGGCCCCTTTGGAGGGTCATAAATAGTTGTTACAGGATAGGTAATAGTGTCGATGTTTACAATGGGACAGTTTCCAAAGTATTCTGAAAATACTTCTGCGTTCATTGTTGCAGAGGAAACAATCACTTTAAAATCGCTTCGCTCTTGAAGAACACGTTTTAATAAGCCCAACACAAAGTCGATGTTTAAGCTTCTTTCGTGTGCTTCGTCAACCATAATTACAGAATACTTTGAAAGCCAAGGATCTAGCTTCATTTCTTGTAAGAGTATTCCATCGGTCATAATTTTTATTTTTGTAGAAAGGTCTGTTTTATCTTCAAAGCGCATTTTATAGCCCACTAAACCAGGATACGTTGTGTTTAGCTGTTTTGCAATAAACTCACTTACCGAAAGAGCTGCAATTCTACGTGGTTGCGTTACCGCTATCAGTCCAGTGTTTGAAAAACCTGCTTCGTGTAAGATAATAGGAATTTGCGTTGTTTTTCCTGAGCCAGTGGGACTTTGTACCACAACCGCTCTATTGTGTTCCAGTGCATTGAGAATAAGATTTTTTTGTGCGTAAACAGGTAGCTCTTTATAATTTATTGCCATGTTGTTGTTCCTGTAATTTGCTCCATGTCTTGTAATCGAACCGTGTAATAATCCCTATTTTTTTCATTTAATGTTGAAATAAATTCCTCGGTTAATTGCTTTATGGTAACATTATTTTGTTCATCTCTATATGAAGTAATTATTACAGGATTAGCATTCATCTGTAAAACAACATCACTGGATGTATTTTTATTTTGAATAGAAACTTGCATAAATATGCTTGTTCCTGTATTTTCCCGTGGTGCAAGGGGATTTTCATAATTAAGAATATAATTTTGCCCAGATATAGTATTACCAATTGAATACATAATGATTTTATCACCTTTATCAGACTTAATGAGTTCCCACTCTTTTGTTACATGAGGATGATTTCCCCACACTATATCAACACCTGCATCAAGTAATTCATAAAACCATTTTCGTCTATTTTCACTTACACTTGTATCATACTCAGGGTCTTGCGTGTGTACACTTAACACAAATATATCGTGCTCTTGCTCATTTTGTAATGCTACAATATCATTTTTTAAATCGCTTCGCCTTTTTTCACTTGGAGAATAAACATCGAAAGCATCAACTTGTGCATATAAATTTACAATTTCCGTAATAGCTACAAAAAGTATTTTATAATCCTTTACGTTTATTATATCATAGCTTAAATTATCGTCACTTTTTATACCCGCACTATACACCCCATTAGGACGTACGCTGTCAAAAAAAGCCTTTGTACTGATAATGCCTTCAATGCCTTGGTCGTTTGTATGATTATTTGCAAGAGAAAAAGCATCAAAGCCTCCATTAATTGCGGCTAGTGCATATTCTGATTGTACATTAAATGTTGGGTATGATTCATATGGAAGTGTATCTACAACTGGGGTTTCAAAGTTTGCAAAACTCACATCATCTGCATGTAATAGAGGAGTTATGTCGTTGTAAATGAGGTTGTAATTATTCATTTGGTAATTAACGGTATGTGCCATAATATCGCCTGCAAAGGTGAGGTTAAGAGATTTTTGAGTTTCCGTTTCTACAATAGGGGTAGATACTTCAGGAACTAAAACTTCGTTGATTACCGTTGGCACAGTGGTAGAGCAAGAAACAATAAAAAAACAAAGCAGCAGATAAACAACATTCATTATAAAAAGTATACCACAGATTTTTAAAAAGTGCAAAGGGGATTAAATCTAAGATACACCATTAACTGCAAAAAAGGGCTTGCTTCCACAAATGAAAACAAGCCCTAATAGGAGTATGTGAAAAAAATTAGGTCATTAAATCACCAATTTGGTGGCTTACGGTATCATAGTCTGCTTTAATATCATTTAAGCCATCAATTTCGCCTGCAATTTTAAAATCTTTGAATACTAAGATTCTTCTTGCAAGGGTAATCATTTCGGGCATATCAGAAGAAATAAGGATGATAGTCTTTCCCTCATCTTTTGCAAGCTGCCAAATAATATCATGAATGTGCCGTTTTGCTCCAACATCAACACCAACGGTAGGCTCGTCAATAATTAAAATATCACAACCTGCTGCTAACCATTTTCCAATTGATACCTTTTGTTGGTTTCCACCAGATAAACTTTCAACATTTGTGTGTATTGAAGGTGTTTTTATTTCGAGACGTTTTACCATATTATTTGTAACTTCTGTACCTTTTTTGTAACAAATCTTTTTAAATGTATTTGTTAAACGCTGTAAAATGGTAAGAGTCATGTTTGTATCTACATCAAAAGGGAGAATTAATCCTTCTTCTTTTCTGTTTTCAGAAACATACCCTAACTTATATTGATTTACCGCATGCTCTAAAGACTTTATTTCTACTTTTTTTGAATTAATAAAAAGTTCGCCTGAATCCTTTTTATCTACACCTAAAATTAAACGTGCAAGCTCGGTTCTACCTGCTCCAACAAGCCCGTAGAGCCCTAGAATTTCACCTTTTTTTACACTAAGATTTATATTATCAAACTGCCCTGCTTTACAAAAGTTTTTTACTTCTAAAACTGTTTCGTCTAAAATATCTAAATGCCCTAAGTGGTCTACATTTTCTTCACGACCAATCATCATTTTTATTAAATCTTGGCGTGTAATTTCAGAGCGAGGGCGGCTTCCAATGAGCTTTCCATCTCTTAAAACGGTAATTTTATCGCAATTTTGCATAACTTCTTCTATTTTATGTGACACAAAAATTACGCATCTATTTTCTTTTTTTAACTTATCAACAATTGCAAAAAGCTTTTCTGCTTCATATTGCGTTAATGAGCTTGTAGGCTCATCCATTAATATATATTGAGCATCGGTTGACAAGGCCTTTGCAATTTGAATTAATTGCTTTTGTGCGGCGGTCATTGATGCAATAATGTCCGTAGGTTTAACGTCTAAATCTACCATTTTAAGGTATTTTTCAGAAAAATCATTAATTTTATTCCAATCTATTTTGCCAAATGTGTTTTTAAAGTGCTCTATTTTATCAAGTACGATATTTTCTGCAACAGTAGAAGCAGGTATAACTTGAATTTCTTGATGAACAATACTTATATCATGCTTAATTGAGTCTCTGTAATTTTTTAAGTGTATTTCTTTTCCGTCAATATACATTGAACCAATGTCAGGTTTATATATACCGGTAATAATTTTCATTAATGTAGATTTTCCAGCTCCATTTTCGCCCATCAATGCGTGAACCATACCTTTTTCAAACTGTACGCTCACACTATCAAGAGCTTTAACTCCTGGAAAAATTTTTGATATATTTTTAACTTCTAACATTGCTCACTCCTGATTTCCTATCCCAATAGCTTACCATTCGCGTGGAACTAAGCCCACACGAATGGTAAACTATTTTTTATTTTGTTACGTATTTTACTGTTAAGTCTGCAACAATGCTATCGAGCAATACTGCAACATCAGCTTCATATGTATCGATGTTTTCTTTTGTTACAACAACAGTACCTGAGTCAATAAAATATGTTCCAGGAACTTTTGTATACCCTTCTCCCATAAGTTGAAGTAATTTTAAAGGTACATAACCATGTGCAGTTGTGTTTTGTGCAATTGTTGCAAACATAACATCGTCACGAATTGCATTCATTACAGTGTCTGCAACGTCAATACCAATTGCATAGATTTTTTCTGCATTTGGATTAATTTTATAATAGTTTTCTAAAACACTTGCTGTTGCATCTGAAGTAATGTTACCTGTGCAGATAATACCTTGAATTTCACCTTGGCTTGCAGCTAAAGCAGCTTCAATTTTTTCTTTACCAATATCTATGTTGTTAATATCAGCAATTTCTTGAATCATTTCTACACCAGGATTGTCAGCAACACAAGCTGCTACAGCTTTTTGACGTTGTTGTGTGTTAGGGTCTGAAATAACTTCAAGCACGTTTAAGATTCCGCCTTTTCCGCCCATTGCGTCAATAACTGCTTGAGTTGCATCATATGCAGCTTGGTATACGTCAGTTGCTACACAGAATTGTTCAGCACTGTTTGAGTTACCTGATTGTGCACCAAAGCCAATTGCGTTTACGCCTGCAGCATTAACTAATTCTGAAAAAATGTTTGCGGCTCCACCTGAGTTAGGGTATGTTGAAATACCAGTATAACCATCGGCTACTAATGCACGTAAATTTTGGTCTTGAGAAGTTTGTTCCCAGTCTGGACCATATAAAATACGTACTTCAACATCTTGTTCTTCTGCAATGAACTTGTTTACACCAACTTCTACATCGTCAAAGTATGGGTGTGCAGTTGCTGCATACCAAGCTAATTTAACTTCATCACTTTCTTTTGAACCACCGGCAAATAAACTCATTGCCAATCCAAGAACCAACAAGATTTGTAAAACCTTTTTCATGTTTCCTCCATAAATATCCCTATTGCGGATATTCTTTGTAATATTTTAAAGAGCAAAAACTCTTTTATTCTTGCTTAAGGGACTGTTTACCCATTTTTAGCACTTTCTGCTTTTTTAAACTCGCGTCGTTTTTTCATTGCTGCGGTAAATGCAGAAAGTGATGTTAATGAAACCGCTACTAGCAATATTAACCCAAGGTAGGTTTGTTCATAGTAGTAGTTAGCATTTATCATAACTAATCCGTTTCTAATCATAATGATTAAGAATCCTGCAATATAGATACCTGCTGCATTAAACACACCACCTTTTAATGATGTTCCACCAATTACTGCAACTGCAAATGAATAAATCATCCAGTCTGCTCCAGTTGAAGGCTGAGCGGTACCACCCATTGAAACAGCACACATACCAGCAATTGCTGCAAATACACCAGATAATACGTTTGCTACGATAATAGTTTTGTCAACATTTACGGCAGCCATTTTTGCAGCAGTTTCGTTTCCACCTGTTGCAAGCACTTGCCGTCCTGTTACCGTGTACTTAAAGAAGTACCACATGACAATTAAAATAATAAGCGCAAGATAAGCCATAACTGGTAAACCGAGGAATGTGTCGGTACCAACAAACATAAAGGAATCGTCTAGCTCCGTGTAAGGAAAACCTTTTGAAAAACCTGTAACTAAACCGCGAAAAATAAAACTTGTTGAAAGTGTCACAACAAAAGAATTAAGTTTTAGCTTAACAATTAAAAATCCGTTTATTAACCCTGAGATAACACCAATTGCTAATCCTGCAAAAATGGCAACCTCTGCAGGTAATCCCATATTTTGCATTACATGCCCTACGGTAACTATTGCAAGAGCACCAATATAACCGATTGATAAGTTCATCCCACCTACAATAACTACCATAGCTTGTGCTAACGCTATAAATACATATAAAGCGGCACTTCTTGATAAATTGTAAATATTATACGCAGACAAAAAGTTGTTTGAAGTGAGTGTAAAAATGAGTCCTAAAATAAGAACTGCAATAAGTACTGGCACTTCACTTCTAGAACTTATTTTTTTGTACAATGATTTTGTTTCCATATCTTCTCCTTATAAAAAAGTCACGTAAAAAACATCAGGTTTTTTACCTTGGCTTTATTTTTTATTTATACTCATTAACTGCTTTATACATTGCAATAATATTTTGTGCTGGAACATCGGGCATAATATTGTGTTCTTGATTAAACACAAAGCCGCCACCAGGTGCTAAAATATCAATTGTTTTTCGAACGTAGTCATACACTTCTTGCGGAGTTCCGCGGTTTAAGACCTCGCGGGTATTGCATCCACCGCCCCAAAATGTAATGTCTTTACCAAAAGTCTTTTTTAGGTGTTCAGGTTCCATGTCTCTTGCAGTAGTTTGAACAGGATTTAGAATATCAAAGCCAACTTCAATTAAGTCGCCGATAATTGGTTCAACTGATCCACATGAATGCAAGAACGTTTTCATCGAACTATTCTTTTTTATGTAGTCGAGCATAATTTTTTGGCGTGGCTTAAAAATATCTACATACTTTTCACGCGACATAAACATGCCTGAATCCATTCCAAGATCATCGCCAAGGCGAATAATGTCTACAACATCGCCTACTGATTCACAAACATCTTTTAGTGTTGCCAAGTGTCGTTCTACTAATTGGTCAAGTAAGCCTTCAACTAAGTCTTGGTCGGTATAAATGTCCATAAGAAAGTTGTCAATTCTTCGTAAAAAAGTGCCCCACTCAAATAAATTACAACCGCATACAAGCATTAACGCTTTATCTGTTGTTTCTTTAAGATGTAATGCATTTTTGCGAAGTGTTTTATAAAAGTCTGGTTTTGAAGCATTGTCCCAAGGACTATGCCCTAGTTTTTTCCAAAGTACTTTATCCATCATTTTATCTAAGTCTTTATAATCAGTTGGGTAATCGTCTAAGTATGGAAAATATGTTTGATCAAAGAATGTTGCACCTACTGGCATTTTAGCAAGTTTGTCGCCATCTTCGTCAAAGTATTCAAAGTCTCCATTTGGTTTTTCTTCGTACTTAAACCAAGATGGGTATAATGCTTTTGAACCATCTGCAAGAGATACCTCTTTCCAATCACTAGGTTCTGTATTAAATGTTCTTCCAATATCGATAACATCAACACCGAACATATCTATAATTGAATCTTCAACTTCAACAACTTGTTGTACTACATCGTAAACTTTGGTTCCACCATCGGTTATGTTTAATTCTTTTTTTAAGTTATTATATGCTATAGCAGAAATTCCAGAACTTGGTGTTGAGCCTAAGTCTAAAGGAATTTTATCGCTTTCTGTATGTGCTACTGCATTTAGTATACTTTCTCTCGATGTCATATATCCTCCTCATTATGACTATGCAATGATTGTGTGATTCTTAATTAATCTACATGGAAAACTTCTTCCATGATGGTCCACCAGTCGTTTGGACCTGCAAATTCAACTTTTTCTTGGCAAGGATCTGTAAGTTTCCACCATTCTTGAGTTACAGGATCGTCTGCCATTTTTTGCATATCAGCTTGATAATCAGTTCCTGTATATTCATAATAACTAAATAAATAGCCACCACCGAAGTAGATTGAATAATTAGTGATATTTACTTCAGATATTTTTTTTAGTACATCAGGCCATGCATCTGCGTGTAGTTTTTTGTACTCATCTAGCTTTTCTTTTTTAACTTTAATAACACTTCCGTACCGTTTCATTGTTGTCCCTTTATTCTTAATATTTTGCTATTTTAAGGCTATGAAGTACACAAAGCTAGTGACAAAAATGGCAAAAAATGGTAAATTTATGCTCATACACATATTTATCATTTTTTACTTGCAGAAAAATGGAGCCAAATGCAATATGTCGTAATATATGCGAAATTTGCAAAGTAAAAAAACAAAAAAATATTTTACTTTTTATTATTTTTTTTACTTTAAATACACTATTTTTTAATTTTTTAGGAGAAAAAAGGTGCTTGACATTTATAATTTTAACATTTTTCCGAGTGATTTTATTTTAAATCACTATTTTGTTTCGAGATTTGATGAAGTAAAAAGCCTTCCAAACTGGAAAATCGAAAGAGAAAATTATAGATATTGTGTACTTCATTATATTGTTGAAGGTAGTATAGAGCTTACCATTGGTCAAAATTCATATAAATTACAAAAGGGAGATTTGTATATTTTGGGTCCTGGCATGGCACATACGTATGCTTCTACATCGCCCGATGGCGTCGAACTTTTGTGGATTGAATTTTTTGGTGCAAACAGTAGAGAGATTTTTCATGATTTGCAAAGGAAAAATATTCACGTAATGCATAACCCAGATAATGAAGCTGTAGTACACTGTATGAGAGAAGTTACAAATTATATTTCAGCAAAAATCATGCTAGAAACAAATGAATTGTACACAGTCTCTCACATGATTTATAAAATGATATGCACACTTATAATTGCGTCACACTCTGTAAACTCGGTTGAAGGAAAAATTCCAATACCGCTTCGAGATATATTAGAGCACATTCACTTGCACCTGTTTTCACCTTTAGATATTACAGAGCTTGCAAAACGTACAAATAGAAGTTATTCAGAGTTTTGCCGCTATTTTAAGCGGTACGTTGGTTGTAGTCCTAAAAAGTATGTGAATGCACAAAAGATAAATAAAGCGTGTGATATGCTTGAAGATGGGTATGAAATTGATGATATTTGTGAAAAATTAAATTTTTTTGATGCTTCTTATTTTATAAAAGTTTTTAAAAGATTCAATGGTGTAACCCCATATCAATATAAATTATATTTTAGAAAAGGTTTAGCAATGCATAAACTTTTGCAAATATAATGTACATGAAGTTATTTTTTTAGGTTAAAATTTTACCAATTTTATGCTTTTTTTACAAGTTTTCTAAACCACAGTACGTATAATTGTTCAGATAACCATTAAAAATTATGGAAGCGAGGTGAAAATCCTCCGCAGACTCGCTGCTGTAATACGTTACAATTTTTTGATTTTTATAGGTGTTTAAGCACCTACAGGAATCTACCACTGTTTAAGTAAAACGTTGTTTTACGATGAATGGGAAGGTTGGGAAATTGGTTGTGCATTCGTTATAATGTGCTGAAGCGTTGAGCCAGAATACTTATTTTTAATAGCTACTTTTAAGAACCTCTGAGACTAGGTTTTAAGGAGAAATTGAGAATGGAAGAATTCAAAAAAATTTTTTTGAATGGTGTAAAACTACTTGTTTTACTTGGATTGGTAATTGGATTAGCT
>CAZUPJ010000014.1:0-15130 GCA_964622185.1 uncultured Treponemataceae bacterium | reverse complement strand
AGTTTTCACGAATAAAACTGTCTATAATTTCAATAACTATTTCATCTATCATATTTACCCGAATTTTTCACAATACATCTTTTGAGATTACGTTATGCTTGTGCTAACATTGAGTTACCGTAAATCTTCGACGATTGCATTCATGTTTTCTAAAATTTTTTTCAGTTCATCAATGCTAATTCCAACCGTTTTGCAGGTACAACGCTTATGTTTTACATCAATTCCTTCGCTGGTTACTAAGGAAATTATATTTCCGTTTTGGTCAGCAATTGCTTGTGCAAGTTTCGCTATTTGCCCCGGTTTTTCATCAAGTTCAAAAGTAATTCTTACGCCTTGGTGCCAAGCTCCAAACATAGCTATCATGGCTTGAAACAAATCTTCTTGCGTTATCATTCCTACAAGAGTGTCATCTCTCATAACAGGCAAACACCCAATATTTTTTTCTGCCATAATGCGGGCTGCTTCTTCTATTACTTCTGTTTCTTGTACAGAAAAAACATTTTTTTGCATTATTTTTTTTACTTTAATTTTTGAAAGTAAATAACTTATTTCGTATACATCAAGTGTTGTGGCAGAAGAAGGATCTGCTTTCATGAGGTCTTTTTTTGTTATAATACCGATTAAATTTGAGTCTTCATCAAGAACAGGAAATCTTTCAAGGCTCTCTTTTGTCATTAGTTCTCTAACATCAGTTAAAGCCATGTCAGGGGTAACATACATGGGCGAACCTTTCATTATGTTTGCTATTATCATTATTAACCTCTCTTTATCAAGTATTTCTTACAGAAAAATGTTCTATCTAATTGTACACCGACACTATTCAGTTGTCAATTAAAATATTCTATCCCACGTTTGTTTCATAAAAGTAATGTTTATGTTTCAAACATGTAATTTTTTTTACTTTCCAAATTCCGTTTGTCTTAACAGCCCGTTTTAGATTTTAAAACTCTTTTTTTCTTTATAACACGTTTTATTAGGGAAGACAAACCCCTTAATTGCGAAGCACGGTTTTTTCTTCCCTAAAACCCATCTTTTTTCCGGCACGCTTTTTACCTTTTCAACACATTAAAACCTTCAAACTTACTGTTTAGTCTTAAAAAAATTTTACAAAATTTGTCGTTCTTAAAATTTTATGAGACAGGCAATGATTCTAGCCACCAAGATATGCAGCTTTTACGCTGTCATCGTGCATTAATACAGAAGCTTCATCGGCTTTTATTATTGTTCCTGTTTCTAATATGTAAGCTCTTTGTGCAATTGCCAAGGCCTTAAAGGCATTTTGTTCAACAAGTAAAACTGTTGTCCCCAATTTGTTTATTTCAACAATGATAGAAAAAATTTCATCTACTAAAATAGGGGCTAATCCCATGGAGGGCTCGTCTAAAAGTAACAATTTAGGTTTAGACATTATGGCTCTTCCCATCGCAAGCATTTGCTGCTCTCCACCTGAAAGCGTTCCCCCAACTTGTTTTATACGCTCTTTTAGTCTTGGAAATAAGCTAAAAACTTTTTCCATATCGTCTTTTATGCCTTGTTTATCTTTTCGCGTAAAAGCTCCCATTTCTAAGTTTTCCTTTACACTCATGTTTGCAAAAATGCGTCTTCCTTCAGGAACATGAATTAAACCTGAGCGAACAATTTCATCGGGAGCAGAATTAGAAACATCGTTTTCTTCGAATAGCACCGATCCTGATGTTTTTTTTGTTATGTTTGATATTGCATGTAATGTAGTTGTTTTGCCGGCACCATTTGAACCAATGAGTGTAATAATTTCACCCTCTTGTACATCAAACGATATTCCTCGCAAGGCTTGTATTGCTCCATAGTGCACCGTTAAATTTTGTACTTTAAGCATCGATTACTGCCTCCTCGCCTAAGTAGGCTTTAATTACATCAGGATTTTTTTGAATATCTTGCGGTAAGCCTTCTGCAATAACTCGCCCGTAATCCAAAACAATTAAGCGTTCGCAAATGCCCATAACCAAATGCATGTCGTGTTCAATGAGTAATATGGTAACATTAAACTCTTTTCGTATAAATGCGATGAGTTCCATTAACTCATGTGTTTCCTGTGGATTCATCCCCGCTGCAGGTTCATCAAGAAGTAAAAGACTTGGTTTTCCGGCAAGTGCTCGGCAAATTTCTAGCTTTCGTTGCTCTCCATATGGGAGATTTTTTGCCAATTCGTTTGCTTTGTCGGGCATTTTAAAAAGTGATAAAAGTTTTTCAACTTTTTCTGTCATACGCTTTTCGTCTTTTCTAAAACGGGGAGTTCTAAATAGAACATCAAAAGGATTAACTTTTCTGTTTTTATGAAGTGCAATGCGAATATTGTCTGCAACGGTTAAGTTATTAAAAAGACGAATGTTTTGAAATGTGCGGGCTATTCCAATTTCATTCAACTTGTTTGAAGACATTTTCCCTGCTCGGTATACACGATCATTTTTGCTCCAAAAGGAAATTTCTCCTTCAGTTGGTTTATAAATGCCCGATAACATATTAAACACCGTCGTTTTTCCTGCCCCATTTGGACCTATAAGTCCTACAAGCTCGCCTTTGTATAGTTCGCATGAAAATTTATCAACAGCGCGTAAGCCTCCAAAAACAATTGAAATATTGGCTTGTAAAAGAAGATGTTTATTTTCCATTAGTTTTCTCCTCTGCTTGAATACTTACAGAGCCTTTTTTCTTTGCTAGTTTTGTTTTGTAAAAAGAAGTCACTGTATTACACATGTTTACAAACGATAGTTCTTTCATTCCGAGCAATCCTTGCGGTCTAAAAAGCATTACTAGAATAAGAATAATGGGATAAATTATAAGTCTAAAATCTTGTAAAAAGCGTAAAAACTCTTGTAAGAAGGTTAGGGTAAAGGCTGCAATTACAGAACCTGTAATTGAACCCATCCCACCGAGTACTACAAAAATTAAATAGTCAATACTTCTGTTAAAAGAAGCTAATTCAGGTTTTATAAAACTCAAAAAAGGAGCGTATAAAGCACCACCAATTCCTGCAACAAAAGAAGCAACAACAAAACCTACCATTTTATAGCGAAAAGCATTTATTCCCGATGAAGATGCGGCAGTTTCATCTTCTCTAACCGCAAGAATAGCTCGTCCGTATGTTGATCGTAAAAAATTTTGCAAAAGTATAATAATAATAACAAGTGCAATAATAATTACATACCATGCAAGACTTGAGTTTAATGTCATGTTTACCGCTTGTGGGTCTTCAAAGCGAATGCCGTTTGGCCCACCAGTAAGGTCTTTTAAGTTTACAAGGAGTACACGGATGATTTCTCCAAAGCCTAGTGTTACAATCGCAAGGTAGTCACCTTTTAGTTTGAGTGTCGGAAATCCAATGAGTATACTTGCTAAAGCAGTAAATAATCCTGCAAGAACAATGCTTACATACATTGGAATGCCAAAATTTTGAGTAAAAATAATACAGCTATAGGCACCTATTGCCATAAATCCTGCTTGTCCAAGAGAAAGTTGCCCTGTAATACCGCAAATAATATTTACACTTATTGCCATTATGGTGTTAATAGCTGCAAGTGTTAAAATTTGTGCAGTATACGCATCAATAATATAATACTGTATGAGGATTCCCGGAATAAAAATTGCTGCAAGTGCAAACATAAGAGGAATGAGCATGTTTTTAAAATTATTTTTTATTTGAGCCATCGAGTTACACCTTTTCCCTTATTTTTTTACCCATAATTCCTGTAGGCTTAACAAGCAATATTACTATGAGAAGTGAAAATGAAATTGCATCGGCATATTGGGAAGAAATAAAACCTTTTGTAAGAGTTTCTCCTATTCCTAAAATATAGCCTCCAAGCATTGCCCCAGGAACAGAACCAATGCCTCCCAGAACTGCAGCAACGAATGCTTTAAGCCCTGGCATTGTTCCCATTACCGGATCTATTTGAGGGTATGCACTTGCGTATAAAATACCGCCAGCTGCTGCAAGTACGGCTCCTAGTGCAAATGTAAACACAATAGTTTTATTTACTGAAATTCCCATTAAACTTGCGGCACTCATGTCAAACGATACGGCACGCATTGCCTTGCCTGTTTTTGTATAATTGATAATGTAGTTTAGTACTACCATAAGAATGGCTGAAAGGAAAATAACAATAAGTTGTATGTTAGAAATAGAAACTGCCCCAAGGTCAATGTTTACGGTTGCAATTGCAGGAAACTGACGTGGATTTGGTCCAATAAAGGGGAGAATACGAGCCCCATTTTGTAAAATAAGGGACACCGCAATTGCTGTTATAAGCGAGTTTAGCCTGGGTGCGTTTCTTAGAGGACGATACGCAAAGCGTTCAATAATACCTGCTAAAAGTGCACACACAATCATTGAAAATAAAAATGCCACTAGCATTGATATAGGATTTGCTCCCATGGTACGCATAACAAAATATCCAGAATAGGCACCAACCATCAGTATATCGCCATGTGCAAAATTTATCAGCTTAACTATTCCGTATACCATAGTATAGCCTAATGCAATAAGTGCATAAATGCTTCCTAGTGATATACCATTTACTAATTGTTGAAGAACAATATTTCCTGTTTCCACAAGCTCTCCTAAAACCTTTGTTGTGTAATAGTATACTATATAAGTGGCATGTAGTAAATAACTTATTTGTTATTTATAAAGGACCATTTATATTTGTAATTTTTCCTTAAATTGCTTTTTAAAGTTGTGCTTTTGTGTTGCTTGAAGATTTTCTGTTTTTATGGTATTCTGTGAATATGAAATTACATTCTATTGCACTTACCGTTTGTGCATTGTTTTTTTTAGTAATAACAGGCTGCTCTGGAATTGAAGGATATGGCGTGTTACTTTGGTCGGTTCCTGAACATGGATTATCTGATGGAGATGTTGTGCCTGTATTTCTTCGCTCTAACATTGGAAAAGTATATGTAATTGGTGCAGAAGAAACAGACGAAAAAATAGAAATTCCTCTTTGGCAAATAACGGAGCCCGAATCGAAAAGAAATGCAACTGAGCGTGCAGAACAATATGCTGAATATAAAAATCAATATGCATCGGTTAAAATAGATGGTCTTGCCATACGAGAAGATGCAGTAAACACAGCAGACCAAATATATCGTCTTAGAGAAAGCGAAATTATAAAAGTTCTTTATAAGGGTGAAGGGCAACCAGTTATGAGAGGTTCTACTCCGTTAGAGGGAGACTGGATGTGGGTTCTCACCTCGGATGGAACACAAGGATGGTGTTTTTCGTATAACTTAAACTTGTATGATGAAAGAGAAGGCTTTCAAGTACAAATTGTTGATGTAAACGGTGAAGATGACGAAATTGTTCAAATTATTTCTCAAAAAAAATGGTATCCTGAATATTTTGCATCGATGATTGCAGATGAAAGAATAAACTTGAATAGATTTAGATCGGATTACGGGTTTGATCCAGGAATTGTTTCTGGTACTGTGAGAGCTTCAAATGGTGCCATTAATGTTTCATACCCATATGTTGGAATTACAAGAAAAGGTACAAATTCATATTCGTATGATGGGGCTCCGTTGAGCATGTATGTTCGCTCTGAGAGTAATATACATATTGAATATACCGATGAAATTGGTAGAAGAATTGCCTACAGTTTTATTTCTTTTGATGCTGAAGATGCTTCTTCTGACTACGTAGCTAAAATTATTTCAGAAGAAAATGCCAGAAGAAATGAACAGTATAGAAAAATTCTTAACCTTGCAAATAATTTTTATAGCTCAAGCTACGGAACTCTTTCTTTGTCTGCAAATGACGCTGGTTCGTTTACGTGGAGAGGTTTTCAGCGTTTGGCATCTCAAAATATTATTGGAATGCCAAGTGAAGAAGGGACTGTTGGAAGGGGAACGGTCTCTATACAATACTTTTTATCCGATTCTTTAGAAAGAGAATTTGATGGAGTTTTAACATTACAATTTGAAAACAGTAATGATGAATTTAATGTATTATATCAGATTGAATCAAATGGAATTCGTTTTGAATTGATTGATAATTATACTATCGAAGACGAAATTGTTACAGAAAGAAGTAGCACTCCAATTGTTATGTTCTTTAATGCACGGTAAGTATGGCATTTGTTCAATTTTCACGTCTTTGCCTTGCCTTTGGAGACAGAGACATATTAAAAAATATTACAATTAATCTCCAGGCTGGAACCAGGGCTGCATTGAGTGGTGCAAATGGGTCGGGAAAAACTACTCTCATGAAAGTAATGGCAGGGCTTATGGATTACGATTCAGGCGAGCGTGCTGTTCAAAAAGACTGTGTTGTGTCCTATCTTCCACAATCAGGCATAGTGCATACTGGAAAAACCTTGCGTGCAGAAACCGATACTGCATTCAGTCGCGGGTATGAGCTCTTTGCAGAAATGGAAGCTGTAGGAGAGAGTTTATCGCACATGGGAGATTCCTCAGATGGTGCAACAAAGCAATCGCGTCTTGTAGAACGACACCATGAAATACACGAGGTTTTAGAAAATTCTGGCTGGTATAGGCGAGATGTTTTAGCGGAGCAAATTCTTACTGGATTGGGATTTTTAAAAGCAGATTTAGAGCGCAATGTTGAAGAATTTTCTGGTGGGTGGCAAATGCGAATTGCACTTGCAAAAGTATTATTGCAAAAACCAGATATACTTCTTTTAGATGAACCTACTAACTATCTTGATATAGAAGCAAGAACATGGCTTGAAGATTTTCTATTAAAGTTTGAAGGCGGTTTTTTAATTGTAAGCCACGACCGCTATTTTTTAGATGTAACTATAAATGAAGTATACGAGCTTTTTAATGGAGACATTCATAAGTATGTTGGTAACTATACAAAATATGAAAATGTCCGGCGTGTTGAACTTGAAAGTCTTATTAATAGATATGAAATTCAACAACAAGAAATAAACAAGCTGGAAGATTTTGTTCGGCGTTTTAGATACAAAGCTACTAAGGCGGCTCAAGCCCAAGAGCGATTAAAGCAACTTGAAAAAATGGAACGAATCGAAATTCCTGAATCTCTAAAAAAAATACATTTTTCATTTCCACCAGCACCACATTCTGGGAGGCTTGTAATGACAATGGAAGGGTTAACAAAGTCATATGCTACTTGTGATGAAAATGGAAACGAGATAAGAAAAAATACTATTCTAAACAACCTAGATGTAACCGTTGAAAAAGGGGACAGGCTTCTTGTTGTCGGAAAAAATGGGGCAGGAAAATCCACCCTTTTACGAATTCTTGCAGGTGTTGATTCTTGCTTTTCAGGTACTGTAAAAGAAGGCAGTGGTGTAAGTATTGGTTACTTTAGCCAAGACAATGCAGAAACTATGAAAGGGAACATGTCTATGCTTGACATGCTTGAAGCTGAAGCACCCTTAGAATTAATACCAAAACTTAGAGACATGCTTGGTGCTTTTTTGTTTCGCGGTGATGATGTATATAAAACTATTGATGTTTTGTCGGGCGGTGAAAAAAGTCGACTTGCTCTTTTGTCAATTTTATTAAAACCAGTAAACCTACTTATTTTGGATGAGCCGACAAACCATTTAGATTTACATTCAAAGGATGTTCTATTAGAAGCACTTAAACAGTTTGGTGGAACATTAATCGTTGTTTCCCATGATAGAGGTTTTATGTCGGCCATTTCAACACGTGTGCTTGAACTTGGTGGTGGACAAAGTCGGCAATTTCCTGGTAGTTATGATTATTATCTTGAACAAACCCAAGGTGAAAAGGAAATAAACAGTGGAAATAAAGAACAAATTCAAAAGTTGAAAAATGAAGTTGAAAAGCCAACTGAAAAAATAGTTCTTTCCTATGAAGAGCAAAAAAAACGAGCTGCAGAAAAACGAAAGCATGAAAAAGAAGAACGTTTGCTAATGGAACAAATAGAAAAGGCAGAAGAAGAAAAAACTATGTTAGAACAAGAGCTTTCAAAGCCTGAAGTGTATTCCGATGGCGAAAAAAGTCGAGAAATACAAAAGCAAATTGAGAAAAAGAATTCAGAAATTGAAGAACTTACTGCAAAGTGGGAATCTCATATCGAGTAAAATAATAAAATATTTTATATTACCAGTGAATTGAAAACACTATTTCAGATGTGTTTGCCAAAAGCTCTGCAAGCGATAGATTAAATGTTGCAGTGTTTTTACTGTGTTGTACTGTGCCTGTTGTCTTTGGTTCTATGTAGGCGTTAGTAATTGTGTTAGGAGCAGAAAGCTTAATTGTTACCAAGCTGTTTTTCATTTCTTTTTGTATTGAGTCCCCATAAAGAGCTCCCATAAAGTCAAGATATTCATCTGTGCTCATTTCTTCGCCTGTAAAAATAGGGGCTTGTAATGCTTCTATGTATAAAAGAGTTTCCTCTCCCATAAGTGAAATTAATGAAGCCATTGTTTGCTCATCGAGTGTTAATTTGAGCTCTTTTTCGGAAGAGATTTCTTTTATAGTTATTGGTTGTTGTCCGTTAGGGATAAGATTATTTATGTTGTATGTAAGGCCTGATACTGTAACATCATTTGTGCTTGCTGATAAGATTGATGTAAGAAGAATGCCTGCCTGTGTAAAACTTGATTGTAGTGCTTCTTTGTCAAAAAGATTTACTGTGCTGTCAAGTCCAGTAAAAGATCGAACCGTGTTACCCATGCTATCACTAGCAATTGTTTGAAAAGAAAAAGAACTGCTATTATTTTCTTCAACTTGAATACTAGCATTTGAGGTGCATGAAAAAAGAAAAATAGATAAAATAAAGGGTGTTAAAAATTTCATTTGTTAATTTTACTGTATGAAAGAAGAAGCGTCAAGACTTACACGAAATCCCGTTGAAAAAACGAGTCCCGCAACAAAAGATTTACCAATAGTTAATGCAGAATTATCGGGGTTATTAAAAACGGTCCATGCAATATCCTGTATAAATGAAATATCTGTTTTTCCTATCTCAAAACTTGGACTTTGCCAAGACAGACCCATAATTCCAGGAAAGATAGAGGCTCTTATTTTTTCGCCACTTCCGATAAGTTTAGGACTGCCAATTGTAAAAACTGGTCCTGCATAGACCCGAAAACCATAGGGCACTGAAATAGAAAAATGCAAGGGAATTTGTACCATATCCATACGTGGTTCTATGCGAATTTCAATTCCAAATCCTGGTTGAACTTCCCATCCCGTGTACTTTGCATGAGCAAGTAGAGAAGCTCCTCTAACATTAAAAAGAAAGCTGTCTGTTGTATAAAAATTCCAAAGCATTGCTCCTGAAAAGTCAAGGGTAATATCATTTTTAAACGAAGTATTAGTAGTTGTCGATGCTTGAGGTGTAGTAGTAACAGAGCTTTCATTTGAGGGAGTAGAAGGTAACACCTCTACCGTATTCGCAGGCGGCAAAAATTGGCCGACGCCAGCATATGTATTTTTCCATGTGGTTTGGTTTAGAGATGAAACAATTACTCCAGTGTTGGGACCATCGCTTGCCGAATGGATAAATTGATTGTTTCCAATGTATATTCCTGCATGTGAAATGGTGTTCCCTACTGTCTTAAAAAAGAGTATGTCGCCGCTTTCTTTTTTGCTATCATTTACGATTCTCATATAATCATACATTGCAGCAACAGTTCTTGGAAGTTGTACACCAACAGAATTGCGGCTTGATGTATAAATATATCCCGAGCAGTCCATGCCTTCAGTGGTTGTACCTCCCCAAAGGTATGGTACACCAACGTATTTTTTTGCTTCGGCAACAAAGCTTTCGCGTAGAGCAACTGCATCTTGTGAATAAACTGCAAAAGCACAAAAAAAGAGAAAAATAGATAGTATAATTTTTTTTATAAATTTCATATAAATATAGTTATGTATCGTCAAATAAGTAATATTTAGTAAGCCGTAATACCTACATATTACAAGCAATTTGTGATGCAAGTTTTGCGTTGTTAAAAACGAGACGAATATTTGTTTTTAAACTTTCTCCACCGGTTATAAGTTGAATTTCATTTAGCAAATATGGCGTTGAGTCTTTTCCCTTTATCCCAAGTTTTTCCATTTTAGAAAGTGCATCTTGTATAGCTTTATCTATTATTGTAGCATCCATTGCAAACTCTTCTGGAACAGGGTTTGTAACAACCATTCCTCCAGAAAGTCCAAGGTTCAGTTTTGCAACAAAAGCATCGGCAATTTCTTTTGGGCTTTCCATTGCGTAATCAACTTTATAACCACTGGTGCGGGTATAAAATGCTGGAAGGTCTTCTGTTTTGTACCCAATAACAGGAACCCCCTTTGTTTCAAGGTACTCTAAGGTTAATCCTATATCAAGTATAGACTTTGCTCCTGCACAAACAACCAAAACATTTGTTTGCCCAAATTCTTCAAGGTCGGCAGAAATATCCATTGTGGTTTCGGCTCCCCTATGAACACCTCCAATACCACCAGTCGCAAAAACTTTTATTCCGGCAAGATTTGCAATAATCATTGTTGCAGCAACCGTTGTAGAGCCGTCCATTTTACGAGAAACTAAAACTCCAAGGTCTCTGCGGCTTGCCTTTGTAACTTCTAATCCTTTTTTCCCCAAGTAATCTATTTCTTCGGTTGAAAGCCCTGCTTTTAGGCGTCCTTGCAGCACTGCAATTGTTGCAGGAACAGCGCCATTTTCGCGTACAATTCTCTCAACTTCCAAAGCTGTTTCAACATTTTGAGGATAAGGCATTCCGTGTGATATAATGGTAGATTCAAGTGCAACAACAGGTTTTCCCTCTTGTAGTGCCTTTTGCACTTCTGGTGAAATATCAATGTACTTTGAGTATTCGTTCATTTAAAACTCCTTCGCTTATATGTGTGTTTATTGCTTCATTAGCTTCCATGCAAAATGAAGCTATTGCTATGGCCGCCTTTGCAGTTTCTTTTATGTTTTTTCCTTGTAAAAAACTCCATATTATTGCAGCCATTTGACTGTCTCCTGCGCCAGTTGTGTTTCCTGTACCGATTCTGTGAGATGAAAATTGAACCGAATGCTCTTTTGTTGCTGCAAAGATTCCATTTTGACCAAGAGAAATATATATGTTTTTAACCCCTTGGTCAAGGAAGTTCTGAGCAGTACTTTTTATATTCTTTTCTAGGGTATCAGTTTTTTTGCACAAAATTTGAGCTTCCATAAGGTTTGGTGTAAAAGTATGTAAAAAAGGTAAAATATTTTGAAGCTTTTGTGCTTTTACTGTTGAAACAGGATCTGAAAAAAGGGGGGCGGTACAGTTTTTTGCTAAAAACTCTATTGTGCTTTGAGGGATGTTTGTGTCAAATACACAAAGTGTGCACGTATTAATATCGTTTATAATTGTTTGTATGTACTCTGGTGTTAAGTGCTCATAAATATTCATATCATTTATGGCAACAAGCATATCATCATCGGCGTCGTTAATACATACATATGTTGAGCTACGCTCTTTTTCTAAGAAAAGCGATTTTGACGTATCTATGTTGTAATCGACACAAGAGGATTTTAAAATTGCTGCCTGCGAGTCGTCTCCAAAAACACTGATAAATAAAACATCAACAGAAAGTAAAGAAAGATTTCTTGCGATGTTGTATGCAACGCCTCCTGCAGAGAAAGATACCTTTCCTATGTTTGAGTCTTGCATTGCTATTTTTGTTCCGCTTGCTATGGCGCTTATATCTAAATTGATTGCACCAATTACACAAACCTTTTGCTTTACCACACTATAATAATAGCATATATTAGACTCTGTTACAAGGTTTCAACATTCTTCTAAAGTTTATTGCAAATTTTGAGAAAATCCGCTATAGTTATCGCAATGAACATTGTTCTTTTTTCAAAGTCCGATAATTTTTTTTTCCCTCTCAATGATGAGCGAGCAAAACACATTCTCAATGTTTTAAAAAAGAAACAAGGAGATACTGTTGAAGCAGGTGTCGAAAACGGAAAAGCTGGAATAGCGTTTATACAGCACATAGATGACAAAGGAATTCACTTTAATTTTGAAGAACTATCTGATGGAAAGCCTCTTTTTCCTATTGAAATGATTGTAGGATTTGTTCGTCCTATACAACTCAAAAGGCTTTTTAGAGATGTAGCAACTTTGGGAGTAAGACGGCTTCATCTTGTTGGAACTGAGCTAAGCGAAAAATCGTACATGCATTCAAAAGTTGTTGAAAGAGGTACTGCTTACAATGCATTAAAAGAAGGTGCTATTCAAGCGAAAAGTACACATGTTACTGAGCTTTTAGTTCATAATTCTTTGAAAGAGTGTTTAGAAAAAATACATATACAGCAAGACGATACTCGTATTTGTCTTGATAACATTGAAGCAAAAAAAAATTTGTTTTTTCACCTGCAAGAAAAAACAAATTCAAGTCAAACCGTTTTTGCGGCAATAGGGAGTGAAAGAGGCTGGAGTAATGACGAGAGAAAACTTTTCAAAGATAAAAACTTTGAACTTTGTAGCATGGGAAAGAGAGTGTTAAGAACAGAAACCGCAACCACGGTTGCCCTTAGCATTATATTGCAAGCAATGGGAGCATTAGATGAACCAAGATAGAGTTAAAGAAATATTGTTAGATATAAAAAATACGGAATTAGAGTTCACCCTTCTTTTTACTGGAAAGGAAAGTAAGCGAGTAAACGGATTATATAAACCCGATACACAAGAAATACTTTTGCATAATAAAAACTTTAAAACAGATAATCAGCTTGTATACACTGCTATACATGAATATGCTCATCACATAATGAATGAAAAAAAACTAGCTCAAAGTGCGGGGCTTGAGCACTTAAAAGGAAGGGCTCATACAATTGATTTTTGGGCTATTTTTCATGAGCTTTTAGATGTTGCAGAAGAAAAAGGGTACTATGTTATGGGCTTGGACGAAAGCCCTGAACTTGCAGAAATAACCGAAGACATTCGCAAAAACTATCTTGAAAAAAATGGACTTTTAATGCAAGAGTTTGGAAAGCTTTTATCAAAAGCTCATCAGCTATGTCTTGATGCAAATATTCGTTACGAAGATTATATTGATCGTTGTTTGCGAATACCGAGGCAAGCGGCTAAAAATATTTCAAAAGTTGGTGCGGTTCCCGTAGACCCTTCACTCGGATTTGAAAACATGAAAATGATTGCCTCTATGGCTTCTGCGGATAAGCGAGCCGTGGCTCAAGAACAATTGCTTGCAGGAAAAAGTCCTGATGCGGTTCGTTTTTCAATGAAAAAACCACTTCCAGAATTTGATCCAAAAGAAAGTCTTGAAAAAGAAAAGATACGACTTGAAAAAACTATAACACATCTAACTAGTAAGCTAGAAATGGTGGAGGAAAAACTTGCAAACTTGTAAAGCATTTTTAATGTTTGTTTTTTTATGTGTTTTTCTCAACGGTGCTTTTTCGCAAAGTACCATTCCCACAATTAATTCCCCTGAAATTCCCCAAATCGCATTCCCTACAATAGAAGCTCCCTCTATACAAGCAGCTTCTGCTACGGCTACAACACAAGTTAATAGCCATCCAAATACAAGAACTGTTACGAATTCAACATCTAATCAAAGTGAAAATGTTCAAAGTTCACAGGCGAGTATATCAACAGAGCTTACAGCAACTGCACTTGAAACTATTTCAAGTCTTTTTTCAGGGGACAGTGGTGCACTTGGGACTAGTTCTTTGGGAGGGCTTGAGGGGCTGTCCTCTCTTGGTGATTTGGAAACGCTCATAAATGGAGAGCTTAGTACAACGGAAGATGCAACAACACAAGCTCTTTTGCAAGAAATTCTTGTAAGGCTCACTCAAATAGAAACACAAATAGCAGGCCTATCGGAAGCTGATGTAAGCGAAAAAGAAAACTAGGGGCATATATGATAAATGACATACTACAGCAAGGTCTTGAAAAAATAGGTTTTTCACAGGATGAAATAAAAGCGGGCATAGAAACTCTCATAATGTATGCAAAAGAGCTCCAAAATGGAAATGATGAATATGGTTTAACTGCAATAGTTGACTTTGAAGAAATACTGGTGCGGCATATTTTAGATAGTCTTGTGGCTGTTCCTCATTTAAAAACTCTACAAACAAAAATATTAGAAAGTCAAAGTTGTCTTGAAGAAGCGGGTAAAGATTCTTTTGTTATTGCAGATATTGGATCTGGAGGAGGAATTCCAGGAATTCCGCTTGCTATTATGCTTCCCGATACACAATTTGTTTTGGCAGAAAGAATGACAAAACGCTGTAGTTTTTTAAATTATTGTAAAGAAAAACTCAATTTAGTAAATGTGATTGTTGAGACCGTAGAAGCAGAGAGAATAGAACAAAAGCGTTTTGATATCGTTGTTTTTCGAGCCTTTAGACCTCTCGAAAAAAAAATGACACGTGTATTATTACGAATATTAAAAGATGATGGCTATTTTGTTGCTTACAAAGCGAAAAAAGAAAAAATAATCGAAGAAATGACTGCCATTATACAGTGGGTTCCTGCGTATGACTGTATTGAATTGCATGTGCCTTTTTTAAATGAGCATGAACGTAATTTGGTTGTTGTAAAAAAGTAGTTATCTGCCTATTGCTTTTGTATTTGCAACTTTGTTAAATATTTTTAATAAGCCATCTTTGTCTATTAAATCTATTGGGCGCCCTTCAACATATTTTTTTGTTTCAGTTGTGTACAATCCTGCCGTAAGACAAATTCCTTTACCTGCTTTTAAGTCACGAATTCTTCCATGAAAATCGCGAATAACAAAATCGCCTGTAACACCAGTGTTTCGGTAAAATCTAAATACAACAAAATCTTCCCATTTTATTGTTTCAATTTCAGTTTGAATTTCAACCACATCAGGTTTTGCTTCTAATGCAACAATTTTTACATTTGCTTTAGCATAGTATGCAAGAACAATTTTTCTGCAAAGTGCTAAAAAATCACTGCTTCCAGCAACTAGATATGTTTGAAGGCTTGAATTTTGGCTCATTTCTTGATAACGGGTAATAAGAGCTGATACATCTTTATACCCAGGGGCTATTGCTTGTATCTCTTTTAAAAGTGAAAGAGCACGAGATAAATTTTTTGTTGCAATATGTGTTTGTGCTAAATTGTAACGTATTGATGTTAAAATATCAGACGGTGCATTTTCA
>CAZUPJ010000013.1:14556-15685 GCA_964622185.1 uncultured Treponemataceae bacterium | reverse complement strand
CGTAATTTTCAACTAAAAGAAGTTAGCCTTTTTCAAAAAGGTGCTTTTCAGGAATCGCTATTAGAACAAGATAAACAAGCTCTTTTGTATTTTTATCAAACAAGGGGTTATATTGATGCAATTGTAGAAGATGTAGTTCGTGAATTGCAGTATAATGCTGACAAAAATAGGGATGAATTAACGCTTACTTTTATTATTATTGAAGGTGATCAATACTTATATGATGGACTTACAACACAAGGCAATATTGTTTTTTCTGAAGAAGAATTAGTTGCATTGATAAATCTGGAAGCTGGGGATGTGTTTAATCAAGTACGCTTTCAAGAAGGTTTAACAGCAATTGCTGATTTATACTATGAAAATGGGTATACTTCAAACTCATTTTATCCAAATATTAATGCTGATTCACAAAACAATATTGTGTCTGGTACTTTGGTAATAAATGAACTTTCAAGAAGCCATATAGAAAGTATTCGCATTGTTGGAACCGAAAAAACAAAAGATTATGTTATTTTACGTGAAATTCCACTTGAATCTGGCGATGTGTTTTCAAAAAAGAAAATGGAAACTGGTCTTAGAAGTTTGTATAATTTACAATTCTTTTCCGCAATTGTTCCTGAAATAGTACAAGGTTCTGAAGAACAGCTCGTCGATATAATTGTTAATGTTGAAGAGCAATCAACCGTTGGAGTTGAGTTTGGGGTTACATTTTCAGGCGTTACAGACCCTTCTGCTTGGCCTGTTTCGTTATTTGCAGAATGGAGTGATAACAACTTTTTTGGAACTGGACGGGGAATTTCTGTTAATGCAACTGGTTCAAATGATGAACAATCAATAGGTTTTGATTATTCAGACTCTTGGTTTTTAGGATTACCAATAAACTTTAGTGCTGGTTTTTTTGTTGAACACCTCGTTTCAACGACAGCATACAATAACTATTTGCCTACAGGTATAAATACTGATTATTACATGGACTACAACCAATTATCCTTTGGTTTTAATGCTGGCCTAGGTAAACGTTGGGTGTGGGATGAAGGTGTTTTAACCGTAACTGGTGGACTATCAAATGCATTTCTCCGTAATTTTTATGATTCTGATTTGTATGAACCTGTTGATACTGTTGTTAGTG
>CAZUPJ010000013.1:3040-14546 GCA_964622185.1 uncultured Treponemataceae bacterium | reverse complement strand
TGATAGATATGGTAAATTTGGTGTTGAAAATTCAATTTATGCAAAACTTGCATTCGATGCTCGCGATTTGTATTATGACCCGTCAAAAGGGTGGTTTTCAAGCCAACAAGTATCATGGACAGGTTTAATACCTAAGGTTGAATCAGAGTATTTTTTAACTACAGATACTAAAGGTGAAATTTACTTTACTTTATTAGACTTGCCAGTTTCTGAAATTTGGAACTTAAAATTTGTGCTTGCTGGATACACAAACCTATCCTTTTTATTTCCTGCATATGGTTCTCCCATAAGTTCTGATAATATGTTGAGTATAGACGGAATGTTCAATGGTAGAGGTTGGGGGCAATCTTCTGTAGCTGACCAGTCAAGTTTAGTAGAGGGAACTGCTTTATGGAGTAGTTTTCTTGAGTTTAGGTGGCCAATAGCACCCGGAATTTTCTCAGTAGACTTTTTTATGGATGCAATTGCCATTAAGGATACGCCTAGTGACTTTTTCACTGAGCTATCAGGCAATGACTTTTATTATAGTTTTGGTCCTGGTATGCGTTTCTCACTACCACAGTTTCCGCTTCGTCTTTTATGGGCTTGGTCTTTTAAGCTTGATAACGGAAAATTTGAATGGAATTCTCAAACGAAAAATATGGGAACCTTTGTGCTATCGTTTAATCTAACAAACCAATAATAAATATATGTTGGTAGAATTTTAATAAGTTTTTTGGAGGTATTATGAAAAAATATATTTTTATTATAGGACTTGTTTTTACTACATTTGTTGCTTTTGCGCAACAAATAACAATGTTTGGTGTTGTTGATACAGCTTTGGTATATACAACATATTTTAGAAATACGACTGCGGTTCGGAGTTACGATGCAAAACGGCTTGAGTTTCAAAATGAAATTACTCAAATGACCGAAGATTTACGCGAATTGCAAGATCAAAAAATTGAATATGAAAAAACTGGTAACAGAACACAAGCTGTACGATTGGAAGCTCAAATTGCAGAAGATGCAGAATTTTTACAAGAGTATACTCATGCAAAAAATATAGAACTAGAAAATCTAAGAAAAAATCTTGCAGATTCTGATGAGTTTTATCAAGATTTATATGATGTAATTGGGCAGATTGCAGAAGCCGAGGGGTATAGTATGATATTAGACTTACAAGAGGACTCTATTCTTTGGTATAGTCAAAGTGTTGATATAACAAATGATGTTATTGCACGACTTGGTTCAATGTAATAATAGTTAAATTAAGATGTGCGAAGCTAACGTTAATCAAACACCTTTGATGCAACAATACAACAGTATTAAGTCTCAATACCCAAATGAGGTTCTTTTTTTTCGTTTGGGTGATTTCTATGAAATGTTTAATACAGACGCAATTGAGGTGTCGAGATTGCTCAACTTAACGTTGACAAAAAGAGGTCCCAATCCAATGTGTGGGGTTCCATATCATGCTTCACGTGTTTATATTGCAAGGCTATTGCGTCTTGGAAAAAAAATAGCTATTTGTGAACAAACAACACTGCCTACTGAAAAGAAAGGCATTGTAGAAAGAAAAGTTGTAGAAGTAATTACGCCTGGCACTGTTGTAGAACATGAATATTTAGAGCAAAATACGAATAATTTTTTAGCAGCCCTTTGCTTGGTTTCATCTACAAAGACAATGTCATATTCTTATATAGATATTTCAACTGGCGATTTTTATGCTACTTGCTGGGATGCAAAAAATACTGAAGAAGAGCTTTCAAAAGAACTTGGACGTTCTGCTCCTCGAGAATTATTGGTTGCAAGAACACTTTTAGAAGATAAAAAAATTCAATACATCTTACAGCAGTTTCCCTCACTTTCTATTTCTTGTGAGGACGACTGGCATTTTTCGCTTGATGCAGGTTATAAAAATCTTACTAGGCAGTTTTCCACTGCAAACTTACATTCTTTTTCACTGGAAAATAATTCCCCCGAAATTGCTTCTGCAGGTTGTCTTTTGGATTATACATTACGAAATTCAACTTATGCAGGAACTGATGGTGTATTATCGCACATCAAAAATCTTCAAGTCTACTCGGATTCCCATCATGTACTTATAGATGATTCATCGAGAAGAAATTTAGAATTAACAACAAATCTTCGTGATGGTACATTCCAATATAGTCTTTTGGAAACTGTGTTATATACAAAAACTGCAATGGGAAGTCGTTTGCTCAGAAACTATTTTATGTATCCATGTACTTCAATAAAGCAAATTAATAAGAGGCAAAGTCATGTAGCATCTTTTGTATCAAACCAAACAGTTCATTCTAATATACGTGAAGTTTTATCTCATATATTAGATATTGAGCGACTAGTAAGTAGAGTCGCTCTTGAAAGAGCACATGCAAAAGACGTACAAGCACTTAAAGCTAGTTTAGAACAATGGATAACTTTGCGACAAAATATGAATGACTTGCAAGATGATTCGTTTTTAGATGTGTTATGCATTCTCACAACAGAAAAGGCAGTTACAATTGTTCAAACTATAGAGAAGGCACTGCTTGAAGAACCCTCTACAAGCCTTACGGAAGGAAACTTAATAAAAACTGGATGGTCTGAAGAACTTGATCAATTGCGTAACATTCAACATAATTTTAACTGTATTTTAGATGAATATCTTGAAGAAGAAAGACAAAAAACAGGCATAACAAATTTAAAAATACGTTACAACCGAAATATAGGGTACTATATGGAAGTTACGAAGGGAAAGTTGGAATATGTTCCTGAACATTTTATTTTGCGTCGTACTATGGTTAATGGTGATAGATATACTACAGATCGTTTACAAGAATTAGAACAGGATTTATTACAGTCAGGTACGAAAATTATTGAACTTGAAAGAGATATATTTTTAGAATTACGTAAAAATATATCTCAGAATATTGAATATCTTTTGAGTATAGCATCTGAAATTTCTTATATTGACACTATTGCATCCTTTACGTATGCTGCAATATTACATAATTGGGTTTGCCCTGAGCTTTCTGAAGACAAAACACTCGATATTCGAGATGGGCGTCATCCTGTAGTAGAAATGCATCTTCCTTCAGGAGAGTTTGTTCCAAATGATACACATTTTGATAAAAAATATTTGGCATTAATAACTGGTCCAAATATGGCAGGGAAAAGTACTTATTTACGACAAAACGCACTTATTGTCTTTTTGGCTCAAATAGGTTCTTATGTTCCAGCTAGTTATGCAAAAATTGGTATTGTTGATAGAATTTTCTGCAGGGTAGGTGCTTCCGATAACCTTGCTCGTGGTGAGTCAACATTTTTAGTTGAAATGACAGAGACTGCACTTATTTTGAGAGCTGCGACTGAAAAAAGCCTTGTAATCATGGATGAAGTTGGCAGAGGCACTTCAACCGAAGATGGGCTCTCAATTGCGTGGGCAATTTGTGAGAATTTATTGAACACAATTAAGGCACGTTCTTTTTTTGCAACGCATTATCATGAACTAACTCGGCTTACTCATGAAAAGATTGACTTGTTGTGCTTAGATGTAAAAGAGCAATATGAGCATATTGTATTTACAAAAAAAATACGCAAAGGTGCTTCTGAAAACTCTTACGGCTTACATGTTGCTAGGCTTGCAGGAATTCCTGATAGCATTATTGAAAGAGCACAAGTTATTCTTGATGGATTACAATACAAAACTACATGGACAGAGTTGCCAGAAACCAAACAAAACGATACTCAAAAAACAACAAGCAGTGCACAAAATTTAAGCTTATTTGCTGATGAAGAGATGGTTTTAAATGAAATCTTATCTTGTAATATTGATACCCTTACTCCACTGGAATCATTACAGTTATTAGCAAGATGGCGAAAAAATTTAGCCGGTAAGTAAAAATAATTACAACAATTTCTGTTTTTTTGAACCTAATTAACTATAATATATACATGAGTGTTTCTTCCTGTCTACATGCTATAAAAAGTATATTAGCATATGTATTTTCGCTAATAGCTTTTCCCTTAAGTTGTATTTCGTGTGGTAATCAGTCTTATGGCATTCCACTTTGTTCCGCCTGTAAAAGCGAATTACTTCATGACTATGAGCAGAAAGAAAGTAGGTGTAAGGTATGCGGTGTACTCCTTGTATCGGAAAAGGAAACGTGTTTAGATTGTAGAAAAACTGCTCCAAAGTCTGAAAAATGTGACACTAATATGCTTGTAAAAAAATACACATTTTTAAAAGACTTTGACAGTATTTTTCCCATTCATCAATACGTACTTTGGAAAAAAGAACTTTTGTTCGCATGGAAAATGGCAAATAACCGCTCATTGACTCCTCTCTTTGCAAGACTAGTACACGATGTACTAAAAACCTATTACAGCTCTATACCTCTTGTGCCTGTACCTCCTAGAAAGGGAAAAGTAAAAGAGCGTGGTTGGGATCAAATAGAGGATCTTTGCACATGTTTGCATCACCTTTATGGATACACAGCACAAAAGTTATTGGTTCGTATTTCTAAAGAAGAGCAAAAAAAACGCAGTAGAAAAGAAAGACTCGAAGATTTAGAAAAAAACTACGTTTTTTCGCATAAAATACAGTTTGTTCCATCTGAGGTTGTCATCATTGACGATATTATGACTACAGGTGCAACACTAGAAAGCTGTGCTAAAGCATTAAAAGAAGCGGGTGTAGAGCACATACACGCAGTTACGTTGTTTTATGTGTAATATTTATTGTAATATGAAACTTCTTTACCTTGACAGTAAAATAAAACTATGCTATTCTCTTTATATGAATTATTACACAGAACTACTGCTAAGTTTGTTTTCTCATTTTTCCGTAAATGGTTAGAGACTGTGTAACGTATAATGCGTAAACAACAAGCCTGCTACCAGAACGGTGGCAGGCTTTTTTAATGCAAAAAGTATAAGGACGGTAAAATTATGCCAAAGTATGTGCCCTTTGGGCAAATCCCCATTAAAAACCGCAAATGGCCGGATAACATTATTACAAAAGCCCCTATTTGGACATCTGTAGATTTACGAGATGGAAACCAATCACTTGCAATTCCTATGGGAATCGAGCAAAAGCTACGATTTTTTGACCTTTTGGTAAAAACTGGCTTTAAGGAAATTGAAATAGGTTTTCCAAGTGCATCAGATACAGAGTTTAATTTTTTACGCCGGCTCATTGAGGAAAAGCACATCCCACATGATGTTACTGTACAAGTGTTATGTCAAGCAAGAGAGCACTTGGTTAAACGTACTTTTGAGGCTCTTAAAGGTGTGAAGAAGGCAATTTTCCACATTTATAACTCAACTTCCCCTTCACAACGAAAATACACCTTTAAAATGTCAAAAGAAGAAATTAAGCAAATTGCAATAGATGGAGTTCGCTGTGTAAAAGATCACCTATATATGGTGGAGGATTCAGAGATTACACTTGAATATTCACCTGAAAGCTTTTCTAATACTGAAATTGATTTTGCTCTAGAAATTTGTGAGGCAGTAAAAAAAGAATGGGGAGCATCAAAGGATAAAAAGATTATTCTTAACCTTCCTACAACAGTTGAATGTTCAACACCAAATATTCATGCAGATCAAATTGAATACTTTTGCACAAACATAAGTAATAGAGAATCTGTCATTGTCAGTTTACATACACATAATGACAGAGGAACTGGTGTTGCTTCTACTGAACTTGCACTTATGGCAGGAGCTGACCGTGTTGAGGGAACACTTTTTGGTAATGGCGAGAGAACAGGTAACTTAGATATAATTACTGTTGCACTTAATATGTATACACAAGGTGTTGATCCTAAACTTGATTTTTCAAATATAAAAAATCTTGTTGATCAGTATAAAGAACTTACAAAAATGGATGTTCATGCACGTCATCCTTATTGCGGGGAATTGGTTTTTACCGCATTTAGTGGGTCACACCAAGATGCAATTCGAAAAGGGATGGCGGAAAGAACGAGTGATCCTAACCAAGTGTGGGATGTTCCCTATCTTCCAATTGATCCTCGTGATATTGGGCGAGAATACGAAGAAATTATTCGTGTAAACAGTCAAAGTGGAAAAGGCGGTGCTGCTTGGATTTTAGAACAAAACTATAGTATTTTTGCACCAAAAACAATGCAACAAGAACTTGGTAGAATAATTACTGGCGAAGCAGACAATTTACAACGAGAGCTTTCTGCAAGTGAAATTTTTGATGTTTTTTCAAAAACATGGCTTGAAAAAAAAGAGCCACTTTGTATTGTAGACCTTGCACAAGCCTTTGTTGAAGGAAAAGGCGATAGTGATGAAATACTTTGTAGAGCCTCAATAAACTGGAAAGGGGAAGTGTTTGCGGTAAGTGAAAAGGGGAATGGTCCCTTGGATGCCTTTGTTCTAGCATTACAACATAGCCCTATACCTAAGTTTACTATCAGTGATTTTCATGAACACAGCATTGGTTCTGGTTCTGGAACCGAAGCAATGGCTTACGTACAAATAGAATATGAAAACGGCGTAAAAAGCTGGGGGTGTGCAAAAAGTACAAATATAGGCAGGGCTGGAATTAATGCTGTTGTTAGTGCAGTAAACCAAAATAAATAAAAAAAGGCTGTCCTTTTTTATAGTGAACCCCGTTAATTGGACACAATTAACGGGGTTCACTACATTTTTGGGACAGTCTTTTTAATTTTAGAATGAAAGTTTATAGCTTATAGTGCTGCTAAACATTTTTCCAAAGTCCTCATATTCTAAGGCCTTTATGGGAAGAGTAATGTTTAGTTCCCCTGTTCCGAATTGAAACTTTGCAAAAGGAGATGCAATAACTGAAATATCCATTTCTGTATTTGTGTTTGTTGCTGAAGAGCCAAGTACGTTTCCGATACTTGCTGTTATATGAGAACCAAATTTTGCCTTTGATATTCCAATGTTTTGTGCAATATCAAAGTATACGCCGCCACCAATAGTATGTTCAATATGCGGTATTAAATTGACCGTTTCTTGTGGTAGCATAAATCCCGATATTGAAATATTGGTACTCTTTACTGCGAATCTTGGTTCAATAAATATATGTAAATTTTCAAGGGTAAATACTTTTTCGCCAGAAGGAGGATTTATTTGAAGCCGTGTTACCCCAAATTGCATAAATAAATTTGCATGAGGGTTGTTCCCAATAAGTAATGTTGCTGAGGTATGTAAATCTGCTCGTCTAATAACCATGATTACTTTTTCACCGTCTGCATCTTCTTCTTCAAATGGCAAGCTTGCACCAAATGATACATCTCCTAAAAATGACTCTCCAACCCATGTAAAACGACCATCAAAATTCAGCTGTTTTTGTTTTTCATCTGCATATACTTTTTCAGTATAATATGTGTAAAAGGCTGTTCCGATAGACGCAGGGAAAATTGTACTAATTTCGAGGCCATATCCATCAACTGACATAAAGCTTGGTTTTTCCACCGCAATTTGTTTTTCAAAAAGTGGTGAGTCAAAAGGAATAACACCAAAGTACTTTCTAAAATACGCATCGCTTCCAATGTAATCATTTATGCCTGCAAATGCTGAAATGCGCGAATTAAAGTTTATGCCTTTTATATTGTATGAAAGTGACAATTTGTCAATACTAAAAGATGATGAAATATTCTCAAGAAAAATGTCTTCAAATATGTTGTCAGTTAAAAATGAAAACTCGCTTTCAAATAAGAAATCTTCTCCAATTTGAATTTGTGACCCATAATATCCACGAACATTAAACTCTACACCCGAAAAGTTTTCTTTAGGGATGCTATCAATCGCCATCCCTCCTTCTGCGTCAAAGAATATATTTGCACTCAGCATCAAAACGGGAAGAACGAGTAGCACTACTATTACAAATATCTTTTTTACTCTTTTTGAAATAACCGGCATAAAGCCTCCTAAAAACAAAATATACTACAAATAGTATCGGCAAATGGAATGTTTTTCTATACTCATGAATGAAAATCTGTAAAAAAAATAAATTTTGTTATATATGTACTTGACTATAATTTAAAATAGCTTACAATATATATATGGGCGATTATTTTGATATTAATAATGAAGAGCTTTTAAAAGACTTTTTTAGTGAAGCAGAACAACAAGTAGAAACACTCGAAAGTAATATCCTTGTTCTTGAAAACGATCCGACAAATAACGATGCGGTTGATGAGATATTTCGTGCTGCTCACACTTTGAAAGGAGGCTCGGCTACAGTTGAAATGACTGAGCTTGCAGAGTTTACTCATGCAGTAGAAGATGTACTTGATGAACTAAGGTCAAATACAATTCAAATATCAGAAGAAATAATAGATGTTCTACTTTCTTCTATCGATATAATTAAAGCCATGCTTACTGAAAGATCTAATGGGGGAATTTATCAAGAAAATGTAGACCCTATAAAAGAAAAGCTACATGGCTTTGTTCCTGCAAAAGGGGCAAAAGCAACTAGCCCAAAAAAAGCTGCACCGCCAATTATGACTCAGGTTTCAACTCCTGTAGTTCAAGAAATACAAGGCTTGCCGCATCCATCTACCTACCTATCTGAGTATGATGAACTTGAGCTTAATGAACTTTGTAAAGGTGATAGTAAGCTCTGGGGTGTTACGGTCGTTTTTGATGAAACAAATCCAATGAACACTGTTGGCGGAGTACAAGTATTTGCAGCCCTTAAAAAACACGGAGAAGTTTTAAAGACAATTCCCGATTTTGATAATCTTTATGAAGATGTTTTTCAAGAGAAAGTTGTATATTATATTGCATCTAGTAGTAATGCTGATAAGCTTGAAGATACTGCATTTATTGAGGATGTTGTATCTGCCGTTGATGCTCAACGAGTAGATGAAAAACCAACTGCAACACAGGTTGCAAATGTGTCAGCACCACAAGCTGTTTCTGCAGGCCCAGTATCTATTCCAGCTCCTGAATCACATTTAAATGAATCAGATATTATTGAATTACAGCAAATGTGCTCACCTGGTGAAAATCTCTGGGGTGTTACGGTTATTTTTGACGAAAATCATCCTATGAATTCAGTAGGGGCAATACAATCTTATGTTGCTCTAAAAGAAAAGGGCACTGTAATAAAATCACTACCTGACTTTGATGCCTTGTATGACGAAGATTTTTACCCACAAGTAGTTTATTATGTGTCATCTTCTGCTACAGGCGACAAGCTTGAAGATGTAGCTTTTTTAGATGATGCAGTTTTGGCAGTTGATGCTCAAATGATCAAGAATGTTGCGGGAAGTTCTTCTTTGCAGGCAGCAGAGGTTGTACAACAACCTACCTCAGTTGCAGAAGTAAGTACTCAAATTCAAGGGCAAGCCTCTATACAAACTGAAGCACAAGTTGAACCTATTGAAGCAACACCAAAGGCTAAAAAGCCCGCAACACCGCCTGCAACTGGTGCTAGTAGTAGTGGCAGCATTTTACGTGTTGACTCAAAGAGAATTGATTATCTTTTAAATCTTGTAAGTGAAACTGTTATTACAAAGGCAGCATTTAATCAAACATTAACGCTAGCAAATAATCTACAATCAGAATTTCAAACACTTAATACTGATTATAAAGACACAGTTAGGGAACTTTTTGACCAATTTTCGCAATATGTTGAAAAAGCTAGAGCAGGTCAAAGTATAAAAGATCTTAAAGTTGAATTAAATGAATCATATGGAGATGTTTTAACACAATTTGACGAATTCGATGGAAAATTCAAAATGTTTGAAGGTAAGTTCCGCTCTTATACTCAAAATCTTGGTAGAATTTCAGGCGAATTACAAGAAGGTGTAATGAAAATTCGGATGGTTCCAATCAGTCAAATTTTCTCACGCTTTCCACGAGTTGTACGTGATCTTTCTCGTGATCTCAATAAAAAAATTAATTTGGTAATTGAAGGTGAAGAAACAGAATTAGATAAATCGGTTGTTGAAGATTTGCTTGACCCAATTATGCACTGTGTGCGCAATTCTGTTGACCATGGTATAGAAGCACCAAATATACGTTCCGAAGCTGGGAAAGAAGAAGAGGGTACTGTGCTTCTTAAAGCAAGTAATGAAGGTAACATGATTGTTATCGAAATACAAGATGATGGTAAAGGTATTGATGTTGAAAGTGTACGTAATAAAGCAATCGAACGTGGTCTTATTCATGCCTCAAAAGTTATCAGCGATGAAGAAGCCTTTCAATTTATATTTGACCCTGGTTTTTCAACTGCAAAAGCAATTACCAATGTTTCTGGACGCGGTGTAGGTTTAGATGTTGTGAAAACACAAATTGAAAAACTTAAAGGTTCTGTTGTAATTAAATCTGAAAAAGGTATTGGAAGTAAATTTATTATCAAAATACCACTAACTTTAGCTATTATTCAAGGTCTTTTGGTACGTGTGGGCACTGAAGTTTATTCAATTCCAATTGTATCGGTTATTGAAAGCCAACGTATTAACGTAAAAGATTTACGACGTATAGACAATTATGAAGTAATGAGTGTTCGAAACGAAGTAATTTCTGTATTGCGTCTAAATAGATTGTTTAATATAAAAAATACTACGGAGTCTCAATATGCATTTATTGTAATAGTTGGTACTGCCGATAAAAAGTTAGGAATAATGGTCGACGCACTTATAGGTGAAGAAGATGTTGTAATAAAACCGCTCACTGACCAATTTGTTGTGTCTCCAGGAATTGCAGGGGCATCGATTTTAGGAGACGGATCAGTGTCATTGATTATAGATGTTAGTCAGCTTTTAGCCCTTGGTATAAAACTTGAGCTAACTGCTCGTGAAGAAAAAACATATCTGGGCTAGGGGGTAATCTGTGGAACAAACGTTACAAAATTCAATTACTATGCAGACAGCACTGAGCTTAGAGCTGGAAGAAAAAAAAGAACAACATGCAAATATTGATTATAAAATGGTGGCTTTTTCTCTCGGTGGAAAAGACTATGCAATAGACATACTTAAAGTAAAAGAAATTGCAAAAGCCGATCGTTTTACTTATGTGCCAAATACTTCTCCTTTTGTTGTAGGCGTGTACAATTTACGAGGAGAAATTATACCAATTATTGATCTTCGTATTTTCTTTAACTTACACAAAGAAGAAACAGATGAAGAAATTGATACGAAAAAATCTGAATTTGAAAATATGATTATCGTGTCAATTGGTGAGCAGAAATATGGCACCATTGTAGACAATATTGAAAGAGTAGCAGGAATTCAAAAGAACTCAATTCAACCACCACACCCATTGTTTGGTGATATAAATATTAAGTATATTTACGGAATAGTTGAATATGAAAATAACATGTATATTTTATTAGATGTTGAAAGAATATTTGGTGTTGAGTCAGGAGAAACTTATGAAAAGAAAGAAATAAGTTTAGTTGATAACTCAAAACAAGTAACTGTTCAAAAGATAGAACCTCCTCGTCCTAAAATGGATGAAATTCTTTCTCAAAGAGCTAATCAAGCTCCTTCACAAGTTATCCAGTCAAGTTCCGCTT
>CAZUPJ010000013.1:0-3030 GCA_964622185.1 uncultured Treponemataceae bacterium | reverse complement strand
CTAGTAAAGTTAATGCAAATCTTAATATTCAAGCAGCACCGCAGAAAATTGATGAAAAAATTATATCTAGTCCAATTGCTGAAAGGGAACCTGCAGAAAAAGCTGTAATAGCTCCTGCTACACCGAAAGAGGTGGAAAAAAGAACAGATCCAGGTCTTGATGAAGTTGAGTATAAGTTTGTTGTTGAAACATTAAAAAAACATCAAAACTTTCAAGTAACATCGGTAAATGAAACGTGGATACGAAAACGATATATTGAGTGGAAAGCACAAAAAGGTGACGGTGCACCTCTTAATGATGCAAATGATGCAAAAGAGTTCTTAAAACCTTTTTATTCAAAATTTGATGGTGGATTCTGGTCGAAAGATTATGCTGATGCAATATTTTCAATGTTACCTAATAATTCTGCAAAGCAAATACATGTATGGAATCCTGGATGTGGGTCAGGATTTGAAGCCTATTCTTTATCGTGTATTTTGCACAAGAAGTATCCAGATGCAAAAATAAAAGTCTATGCACATGATACAGACTTAATTTTAATTTCAAGTGCGCCAATGCTTAGAATACCAAATGACCTACTAGAAAGTTGGTATAAACCATATTTATCAAAAACAGTATCGGGAGAGACACTGTTTTCGCCAGAAATACGGGATTCAATTCTTTTTGAGTATCATGATTGTACAAATATGAACATAGTACCTATGATAGATTTTGTTTTTACAAGAGACTTTTTGTCATACGTAAGTGAAAGTAAAATTGAAGAAGTGCTTCTTGATTTTTATGAAAAATTAAAGGATTCTGGATTTATTATTATAGGTGAAAATGAGTTATTAGTTGATAATACAAAGTGGCTAGAAAAAATGAGTGGTAATATTGTATCATACAATAAATTATAAATAGATTGACTAGGAGGTTATCTTGAGAGTCGAGTATATTAATCCTTTTGTTGAGACTGCTTACAGTGTTTTAGCAGAGGTCTTAGGTGGAGAGGTAAAGAGAGAATCTCTTTACTTAAAGTCAACTTCACAACCAGTTATGGGTGTAGCAGCCCTTGTTGGTCTTGCAGGTGATGTTGAAGGGCGTGTGTTGTTTGATATGACATTGGAAACAGCATTGAAAATTGCATCTACAATGAACATGGAAGAGCTTCCTGAATTTGATGAGCTTGCAAAAGCTACAATTACTGAGTTATCAAATATGATTACTGCACAAGCGGTTACTAAGTTGCATGACTTGGGGTTTAAGTTTGACTTAACGCCGCCGACTATTTTTACTGGTGAAAAAATGGAAATTTCTGATCATCAAGTTGAAGCTTTAATTGTGCCTATGGTAACTGAACAAGGTAAAGTGGAAGTTAATGTGGCAATACGTGAAAAGGCATAAGGAGTGAAAGGAACAAAGTATGAAAACAAAACAAGATTTTCCAACAATTAATGATAGGTCTTTAGAAGGTGTAAAAATTGATGGTTCAAAATTCAGAGTTTTAGTTGTAGACGATTCAATGTTTGTGGCCAAGCAGTTAGGGCAAATTTTGTCTAGCGAAGGCTATGAAGTTGTTGCCACAGCTGGTGACGGTCAGGAAGGTGTGGAAAAATACAAAGATTTATATCCAAACATTGACTTAGTAACTATGGATATTACAATGCCTAAAATGGATGGACTAACAGCTTTGGAACATATTATGGCTTTTGATAAGTCGGCTAATGTTGTTATGATTAGTGCTCTCGGAAAAGAAGAATTGGTAAAAAAGTCGCTTCTTTTAGGTGCTAAAAATTACATTGTAAAACCATTGGACAGAAAAAAGGTATTAGAAAGAATTGTTTCTGTATTGAGCAAGTAATATTCTTTTTTGTTTTGGTTGCTGTAGCGTCGGTGTATGTTTTTGCGTCTCCGAAAAAATTGCATAGCAACCCTTTTTTTCTTTTACTATCCACTCAACTTGATGCTCAGTATTCTGAAGTATTTGCTTAATTCTATAAATATATGTGTACAGAGTTTTTGTGTGGGAATTATTCGATGTTCCCCACAAGTAATTTGACATTTCAGTTAAAGAGGCGGAAGTGCCTTTTTTAGTTTTTAAAAAAGTATATAATTTTTTTTCGATAGGTCTAAGTAAATTATTTTTATTCTTTTCAATATTTTGATATATATATTGTACATTTTTTAATAACTTAGATATATCATTTACCGTACATACGTCTCTAACTTTAACATTTGAAATAATAGATGTTGTAAATGTCTTTTTGTCAAAATATACTATTGGAATTGTATCATTTAAAATTCCAAGACAATCAAGCAATATAGATATATTAGTATTATCAAGTAAATAATCTTGATCTGCAAGTAAAAAATGTAAAACTCTATTTTTTGCATCCCGTTCTAACATGCATAAATCAGTAGAGATTATGCAGTTACACTGTTTAGATTCTAAAATTTTCTGAAATACCATAATTTCTTGAGGTACGCGGCTTAAAATTGAAATGTTCATCTTTCCTCCAAAATATCTTATGCTGTTTCTATTACCTAATTTGGGTGTACTTACCTAAATTTTTGTGTATATCCACTTGACCATTTTGTTACATTATGGTATTTTTTAGTTCGTTGTTTAACGGGCAATTAGCTCAGATGGTTAGAGTACTACCTTGACATGGTAGGGGTCACTGGTTCGATTCCAGTATTGCCCATATTTTATATTTTTTAATTACAACATTAATATTTTCGGTAGTGTCTTAGTAAAATTTTACAAATTTTTTATAAGTTATAAATGTGTTGCTCTGTGTTTAGTGGGGGTATAGGTTCAATAAAAAAAGCTGTTCGTTTGAACAGCTTTTTTAGTTTACTTGTTTACTCGCTCTACATATTCATTGTGTTCTGTATTTACCAAGATTTTTTCATCTTGTTTTATAAACAGAGGAACGCGCACGGTCAAGCCTGTTTCTGTAATGATTGGCTTTGTTGCACCTGATACAGTGTCACCTTTTACATAGTTTTCACTTTCTGCTACAATAAAAATCATTTTTTGTGGAATTT
>CAZUPJ010000012.1:0-16093 GCA_964622185.1 uncultured Treponemataceae bacterium | reverse complement strand
ATGTATGGAAGACCTGATGAATTTTGTTTTAAGAAGTTTGTTTTGAAAACTTCAATACCTTGTGATTTTTCACGAAGTGTTAATTCATCACCTGGTTTAATTTGGTATGATGGAATATCAATTTTATCACCATTAACACGAATGTGTCCATGTGAAACTAATTGACGTGCCATACGAATTGAGTTAGCAAACCCCATTCTGTATACCATGTTGTCAAGTCTTGTTTCAAGCATTTGGAATAATGCGTCACCAGTTCTCATACCAACTTTTTTCTTTGCTTTTGCATAGTAGTTTCTAAGTTGTTTTTCGAAAATACCATAGTAAGCTTTTACTTTTTGTTTTTCGTTTAACTGCAAACCATATTCAGACACTTTTCGTCGTCTTTTTAATGTTGGTGCACCAGCTCTTTTCATTGCTTTAGGATGCCCACAAGTGTTTACACCTAATTTTCGGCATTCTTTAAAGCGCGGATTTCTTTTTGTAGCCATAGTTTATTCTCTTTATAAAAGTAAATTTTAACTGTTCAAAATACTAAACAGCTTTAACAATAGTAGCATCAAAGCCTTTGCACGATACAGCCTTAATTAAATCGGCCTCGGGCACATCTTTGGAAAGTTCTACATTTGCACAGTTGTTTTCTCAATCAACCGTAGCAGAAACTCCATCGAGGGAATTAAGTGCCTCCAATACGCTTTTTGGGCAATTTCCACAATGCATTCCTTCTACATTAAGCACAAGTTTTTTATTGCATTGGCAGAAGAAGATTCCTTGGACTCCTCTTTAAAAGAGCGATATCCGCTATCGCAACCGCACGATGAAGAACCTTTTTTAGCCTTGCATATTTGTATATACACTGTTAGATAAACTAACAGAACTACTGTAATCACAATAATTATGTTCGTAATCATATCATAAACTCCAAATGAATTCAAGAGAATTTGTCTATATCATATAGAGTTTTTTTATCAATCGATTCTTTGTTTTAGCCCTTCTCAGAATTAATACTATCGACTGAAATAGTAATAGTACCCATTACCTGATTTTTAATATAATACCTACAATTGCAATTGTTACTAACGATTGCACAAGTACAAACTTTACGAGTACTTGCGTAGGAGACCACTCGTGTGTTTTTTTCATATGATCATGAAGCGGAAACCTTACATTTTTGAAAATGTGTATTTTAAAAGCCCTAAGCAAAGCAAGTTTTAAAAGCCCCATTCCGCCATTTAAAAATATAACCGAAGATGTTGCGAAGATCAAAAAAGGATTTCCACTAGCCATTACACAAACCCCTATAAAAAAACCCAAGGCTCTGCTTCCCGCATCGCCCATAAGGACTTTACTAGGGAATGCATTGTGCCAAAGGTAACCCATCAAAACACCAATAAGTGAAAAAATAATTATTGCCCATGAAGCTCCACTTGCAAGATGTGGAACCAATAAATAGCGGGCAATATCTATATGCCCAAGCACAAAATAGAACAAAACGCCCATTGTTAATAGTGCTAAAAGAACAAGAGCACTTGAGAGCCCATCTACACCATCGGTGCAGTTTGTGGTATTTATAGAAGCCCAAAGGAGTATTGTTGAAAACATAATAAATAACCAAGGAGCAACCGTAAAGGTCCCCGTTACAAACGGAAGCCAGATTGAAACGCTTCCACTTTGAACATATGTATCACTCAAATAGTACAAAACGTAAGAAGCTGCAAGTGAAATAATTAAGTCTAAAAGCCCTTTTTTTAACTCGCTCCATTCCACAACACTTTTATCATCTAAAAACCCAGTAAGCATTGTTAACCAAGTAAGAATAAGAATAATTGATTGTTGCAAACTAACAGGGGTGCAAAGAAATGCTACCACAACAAACATAGTGATAAACACCACCCCGCTTCCTGTGGGCTTTCCTTTAGCAGCTTCGGCATTTTCGATAAAGGCTCTTCCTCTATCAGTAGGAAGATATTTGTAAAATTTTGGAAGAAATAGTCCTGTAATAAAAAAGCCTACTATCAGTGCAATTCCTATAAGTACTGCGTAAGATTGCAATAATCTCCCCGGACCAAAAAAATCTAAAACGTATGACGCTGCGTAATATAGCATAGTATACCACCCCTATTTTTTTCTATAATATTCTAGCATAAAACGAAAGTAATATAAACCCCTCGGATTAGCCTCTTCTAAACAACCATAAGAAGCGGTGTAAACCAAATATGTAGTCAAAAAACATATTTTCAGTGCATTGAGCAAGCATATATAAAGCCATTTTTTCACTTGTTTATTTTTAGCATATGCAGTATACTCATCTAATGAAAAGAAATATACTTATACTTGCTTGTTTGTTTTTAAGCACATTTTTATTTTCTGAAATACATCCTTTTGTAGCTCAATTACGTGATACCATGTACAATGACCCTTTAAACCACGAAAAAATAATATCCGAATATAATAAAACTATTTCAGAAATAAAAGCAACTTTGACAGGATATGAATTATACGTTTCCCTTTCTCGCTGCGAATACTATGTTGGCAGAAGTTATTTTTATGGAGAACAGAACGATTTAGCAGGAAAATATTACGATAAAGGGCTTGAGTATGCACAAAAAGCGCTTGACCTCAAAGAAGATGAGGATGCACTTTTAATGTATGCAGAAAATCTATCACAAAACTGTGCCGTAAAATCAACAGGATATGCAATGACTCATGGGTTAAGCATTGGAGGGTATGCCAAAGATGTTTTAAAAATAAACGATTTGAATGCAGCTGCAATGTATTTAACATCCGCACAACACATATATGCCCCTGCTCCGTTTCACAATCACAAAAAGGGCATTCGCGAAATGAAAGAAATACTTGATACCCCTAATATTCAACTTGAAAAAGATGACGAATTTAATCTTACCAGTGCAATTGCATACGGATATATACAAAGAAAAGAATACAACGAAGCACTTCCTTGGATAGAAAAAGCCTTAATCATTTATCCAAGCAATTTTTTTGCTATAGATTTAAAAACTCAAATATTGGATAAAAGGTAGGTTTTAATGATTACACTACTATACCTTGCTATCGCTGCAGCAGGATTGTATTTTTTTTCACTTTCCCTTATTAACATGCTTTGGATGAAAAAAGAAACAAAAGCCGCCGATACAACAGATGGTCCATTTGTTTCTGTTCTTGTACCTGCACGCGACGAAGAAATACATATAGGTCCTTGTATTGAATCTTTAATGAATCAAACATACAAAAACTATGAGGTTCTTGTTATTGATGATAATTCTACCGATAAAACTGGTGAAATTTTAGACGAAATAAAAAGCCGCTATCCTGACAAACTACATCTTTATAAAGGCCTTGAATTGAAAGAAGGCTGGAGAGGCAAACCTTTTGCATTACACCAGCTTTGTCCTCATGCAAAAGGAGAGTTTTTACTTTTTACCGATGCTGACACCGTTCATTCGTCACGCTCAATTTCTATCGCCGTTACAAATATGCTTTATCACAAAGTTGACTTTTTATCAGGATATATTAGACAACGATTGGTTACATTTGGAGAGCGAATAACAGTACCTTTAATGTATATTTTAAGCTTTTTTGTTTTGCCGCTTTGGGTATGTAAATGGGGAAAATCTTCCATCCTTGCAGCCGCTGTAGGGCAATATATTTGTGTTAAAAAAGAAACTTTTTTTAGCACAGGCGGATTTGAACAAGTAAAAAACGTAACCACAGAAGACGTATATTTAGCACGATCCATGAAAAAAAAGGGTGCAAAAACAGTTTTTGTAGATTTAAAAGATGCAGCAATTTGTAGAATGTATTATTCTTATAAAGACTGTGTAACGGGAATTGGTAAAAACATTTTCGATTTTCTTGGGAAAAATAATATTATACTTGTTTTTGCTTTTTTTGGTGTTTTACTATTTTTAGCACTTCCTCCTTTTTTAACATTTGGGTTCGCAATTAGAGCGTTACTAGGACACGCTGTTCCATGGAATATATTTATACCATTTTTAACAAACACCCTCTTTATGTCTTTTGGTTGGCTTATTGTATTTTTTAGCCAGCAGCTAAAAAAACGCTATGCAATATTGTACCCAATAATATTTACTAATCTATTGTATGTTGCTTTCGATTCATGGCGACGTTCTATTACAAAGCAAGGCCATGAGTGGAAAGGCAGAATTGTTCATTAGCCAAACCAAAACTGAAAGGATTTTTTTATATGCCATATCGCAAAGGTCGTCCCATAATAGACACAAGTATTTTTTTTCGCATAGCTAGCACATTAACATTCTATCCTACGTTCATTATTGGATACGTAATTTATTATGTGTTATACAGATCTTCCATTATTGGGCGTAAAAAACTCAAAAACATAAAAAAGGCTATTTTAGTTTCAAACCACACAACATTTTTAGACCCTCTTTTAATGAGTGCTGTTGTTTTTCCACGTTGTACATATCACACACTATTGGAAGAAACCGTTTTATTCCCCTATTTAGGAACTCTTACACGACTTCTAGGAGGATTGCCCGTTCCAGTAGGAATAAGAGCCTTGCACAATTTACCTAAGCAATGCGAAAAAGGGTTTTCTTTTAGGCGAACAATACACTTTTACCCTGAAGGTGAATGTTTTCTAAACAACCAAACAGTAAACCCCTTTCAACCAGGTGCTTTTTTAGTCTCGGCAGAGCTTAATATTCCAGTAATTCCACTTGCAACTGTTTTCAATGAAAGATCAAGCGGGAAAAAACCAAAAATCAACCTTTATATTTTAGATCCCATTTACCCTTCTGACTTTAATTGCGTTAATAAAGAAACAGGAAAAGCAAATCTAAAAGCAGTTAGACGCTTTGCGGACCACGTAAAAGATGTAATACAAAAAGAAATCGACACACGCGGAGGGACCAACAAGTTTTACAAAGGTCACTTAGAAAGAATAGCAGGCATTAATGGTTAAATAAGGAGTAATGCAACATGAACAACTTGATCTTATCTACATCTGGCGATCCATTTTTTAATCTGGCCTTAGAAAACTATATTTTTTCCGGTACAAAAGAAGATGCAAAACCAATTCTTTACCTATGGAAAAACACCGATGTTGTCGTTATAGGCCGTTTTCAAAACCCATGGAAAGAATGCAACATTGACAAAATGAACGAAGATAAAGTAGCACTAATGAGACGAGATACAGGCGGCGGAGCAGTTTTTCATGATACTGAAAACCTATGCTTTACATTTGTAGGCTCAACAAACGAAAGCAATTACAGAGTAAAAAACTCTGTACTAGTTTGCACAGCCCTTGCCTCTCTAGGTATTATAGCAGAACCTTCTGGAAGAAATGATATTTTAGTAAATGGTGCAAAAATATCAGGAGCTGCCTTTAGAGAAAAAGATGGAAAATATATTCATCACGGCACTGTTTTAATAGGTACCAACTTATCTCGCCTCGCAAACTATTTAAACCCAGATGAAAAAAAACTTTCATCAAAAGGAATACAATCGGTACGATCTCGAGTAACAAACCTAAAAACAATTAATCCAAACATAACCGTTGACAAAGTAATTCATGCTCTTTTCAGTGTATTTTCACAAGAAAAAAACTTAGAATCACAAGAAATTCAATACATTGACACAGACTTCTTATCTACAACGCCCGATTTAAAAACTGAACATGAACGGCTTTGCAGTTGGGATTGGCGGTTTGGAAAATCTCCTGAATTTACACATAAGCTTGAAGAAAGATTTGAATGGGGAGGAATAGAAGTAAATTTGGTTGTAAAAAATGCAATTATAAAAGAAGTTTCTCTTTTTTCCGACGCACTAGATGTACAATATATTCAAAAATTAAGAGATTACTTTGATTCTTTAAAAGAAAAACCTTACGACACAGAAAAAATAAAAACAGAGCTCTTATCAAAGGGCTTTAACGATATTGCAAGTTTATGTTAAGACTTGCCAAAATTTCATTTTACGCGTATTATAAGATATGGCAAAGAAAAAAACAGGTTCAGTAGTTTTTAAATGTTCCTCATGTTCTCACTCACAACCAAGATGGCTTGGAAGATGTCCTGAATGTGGCGAGTGGAATAGTTTTGTAGAGCATGTTGTTGAAACCACGGGGAACCCTTCTTTTGGTGTTGCTGGAGGTGTTGTTGTAAAACAAAAGCCTGTTCCTCTTTCTTCCGTTAATCCCTTAGAGGGAAGCCGATTTTTAACAGAAATTGGAGAACTTGACCGAGTCCTTGGCGGTGGGGCAATGAAGCCATCCTGTGTACTTATTGGAGGGGAGCCAGGAATTGGAAAATCAACATTAATGCTACAAGCTGCAGAAGCGATGAGCGGTAAAAATGGACGAGTCTTGTATGTGTCAGGAGAAGAATCCGCCGCACAAATTCGTGTTCGAGCCGACCGCTTAAAAATACAAACGCAAAATATAGAAATATTATGTACAACAAGACTTGAAGATATAGAAGACGCACTCAATGCACTAAACCCAGTAGTTGTTTTTATTGATTCAATTCAAACGGTCTACTCAGCAGATGCCGGAAATATTCCAGGAACGGTAAACCAATTAAAATATTGTTCATCCGATTTGTCCGCATGGGCAAAGGAACACGATGCCGTTCTTTTTATGAGTGCACATGTTACAAAAGATGGAAACATTGCCGGTCCCAAGGCCTTAGAACACCTTGTAGACACAGTTATTTCTTTTGAACAAAACAACGACAGAATTCGCTTTTTACGTGCATTAAAAAACAGGTTTGGCTCTGTTGATGAATTAGGAATTTTTACCATGACAGAAAACGGGCTTATTCCAGTTGATGATCCCTCAAATCTATTTATTATCAGACGTGAAGGAGGGATTCCTGCAGGTGTTGCCGTTGTTCCTGTTTTTGAAGGCAGCCGCGTATTTTTAGTGGAAATACAAGCTTTGACAGTACCTGCTAAATCGAGCATAACCAGAGTATATTCTGACAAAATCGACTCGGCTAGGGTAAGCAGAGTTGCTGCAGTTTTAGAAAAGCGAACAGGTATACAATTTAGCGACCAAGATTTGTATATAAATGTTGCAGGTGGAGTAAGACTTACAGAAAGTGCTATCGACTCAGGTCTTTGTGCAGCCCTTTATTCAGCAAGAACAGATATTGCACTTCCTGAAAAAACGGCAATAACTGGAGAGTTAAGTTTGGCGGGTGAAATAAGGCCTGTCAACAGACTTCGGCAAAGGGTTAAAGCTTCAATTTCAATGGGATTTTCAAATGTAATAAGTCCCGAAAAAGAAGATGGCTCTTTAGAAGTGCAAGACATTAAATCTTTAGTAAAGCACTTATTTAGATAATAACAAATCTTTGAAAAAAAAATAAAAAAAGTCAAAATAATATTCCTTTTTTTCCAAATATATGATATACTGTAAATGAGGCGGTTTAATATTTTTTTGTTAGTTTTGTTTTAGATAACCGCTTAAAACAGATGACACGCTTGCGTTAGGATAAATAAGGAGTACTGGTGAGCAAACGCGATTTCCCAAAGATTCATTTTTACGATCAAGATTTTGTTGACATATACGATAAAACATGGGCGTGGGTTCATGACTTTTGGATGGACTCAAAAAAAGAAAAACCTTCTCCAGACGGATATTTTGTATACCCCGAAGAATCAGGGTGTGTAGTAGACCAACTTGAAGCAACTTTCTCCTCTTTTTTCCTTGTATACTCAAACAGAAATTTTCCTGCATATCAAAACTTAGATTATTTATATGCTCGACAAGAAGCAAATGGTGCTATCCGTTGGAAATATCATTTATCAAAAAAAACACCCATAACCGACCCTACAAACCCTGAAGGCCTTGGTCTTCCTTTGTTTGCATGGGCTGAGTTTAACCTATACCATAAAACGGCAAACAAAAAACGCATAAAAGATGTTATGCCTATTCTGCAAAAATATTCAACATGGATAGAAGAAAATTTTAAGGCCGACAATAATTTGTACAAAGCTCCTTTTGAGTCAAGCACTATGTTTAATTCTCCTCGCGAAAAAACAGTGTACCCTATAGATTTTAATGCAACAATGGCCGTTAACGCACTATATATGGCAGCTCTTGGGGATATAATAAACGACAAAGATTTGAATTTCCAATACAAAAAACTCTACTTTTCGTTAAAAACCCATATCAATGCATTAATGTGGGATAATGAAACAGGCTTTTATTATGACCTTGACAAAGACGGGAATAAATTAATGCATAAAACTGTGGCTAACTTTTGGCCATTGTTGGCAGAAATACCAAACGAAGACAAAGCAGAAAAGCTTATCTCATATTTATCTAACCCTAACTCTTTTGGAACAGATCATCCATTCCCTTCTCTTTCTGCAGACCATAAAGACTTTAGCAAAGATGGAGAAGGCTACAGAGGCAGTGTTTTTCCAGCATTCAATTTTATGATAATAAAAGGTTTAGAAAAATATCAACGATACGATCTTGCAAGAGAAGCATCAATTCGACACCTTTACTATATGCTCGATGCTTTATTTCCTGATGGAGAAAATAAAGGCGGAGATTTGTGGGAAGCGTACCTTCCTCAAAAAGAAGGTTTTGCTACACTTTCTGGAAGTGAAACATTCCCTCGAAAACGCCATCTTATTTTTTCAGGGCTTTCTACTATAGCAATTATGATTGAAAACATAATTGGGCTTAATATTAGTTTACCCCGTAAAACCGTAGACTGGACAATTCCCAATTTAGAAATGATGGGCATTGAAAATCTTTCTTTAACCAGAAACTTAATAACAATTCTTTCAAACAAAAGTTCTCGTGGTTGGGAAATTCAAATGGAAAGCGAAAAGTTATATTATTTTACCATAAATATTTTGGGAGAAAAGAAAAAAACACTCCCTATCCCATCTGGAAAATGTTCTATGCTCATAGACAAATTGTAAAAAAAAATATTTTTTTTTCAAAGGTATAACTATGAAGACACTCGAAGCTGTTATTGAGTTGGGTTCCACAGGAATAAGACTTATGGTCTGCGAAGTGGATGCAAAAGGCAATTGGGAAATTATTGATAAATCTGAGTTGCCTGTCTCTTTAGGATGGGACGTTTTTACTACTGGGCTAATTAGTCGAGAAAGCTTATTACAATGCGTTCACATATTTAACAGTTTTAGGGAACAATTAAACGGATGGAGCATAAAACCTTTTCAAGTTAGAACGGTTGCTACTAGTGCCCTTAGAGAAGCCCGAAACCGAGAATCTTTTTTAGACAGAATACTTGTAAAAACAGGATTCCCTGTAAAACTTATTGACGGCATTGAAGAAAGTCGCTTGTTATATTTGGCCGTTTCTGATATTTTGCGAAAAGAAATTCCTAAGCATCAAAACAAAAACTCGGTTATCTTAGAAATAGGCGGTGGTTCTACAGAAGTTATGTTCCTAAGCAGAGGAAAAATTGCAACTGTACATAGTTTACGGTTGGGAACAGTTCTCATAGATCAATACATAAAATCTATGGGAGGATCAAGAAACGACACAAAACGATACTTAGAAACGTACATCAATAATGCAGGTCTCAATTTCAGTATTGGTTCGGGATTAAAAAAAATACACCATATTATAACCATAGGGTCCGACGCACAAATAATAGCTAAAGAAATTGGTACCCCCTTAGGTAAAAGAACATGGTCAATTTCTCGTTCTACTTATTATACTTTTGCAGAAGAAGTGGAGCAACTTTCTTTAGATGAATTAGTAAGTAAATTTCACATTGAATACAATGACTTGAGAATGCTACCTGTTTCTATTTTGGTGTACAAGCTCTTTTTAGATTTAACAAAGGCAGAAGAAATAATTGTTTTTGACACAACAATTAGAGAAGGTCTGTTTGTAAGCAAATTTGCGGAAAATGCCCAGCTTGAAAGCAGTTTTTCTTCGCAAATAATTGCATCAGCACTACGAATTGCAAAAAGATACAAAATCAATGAAGCACATGCCCAATACGTAAAAAAAATGTCTTTAAAAATTTTTGATGCAATGGGATCAGAAATTGGATTACAAAATGACGCCCGACTCATTTTAGAAATTGCATCTCTTTTACACGATATTGGAACATTTATTCGCGAAACCGACCACGAAATGCATAGCCACTATATAATATCGCATTCGAGTATTTTTGGATTGGAAAAACCAACATTAAACATCATTGCTCTCATTGCACGTTATCACAGAGGGAGCACAAGCCTTCCGGATGATGAAGATTTTTTATCGCTACCCAGAAAAGATAGAATGAAAGTATTAAAACTTTCTGCGATTCTTCGAGTTGCAGATGCTTTGGATAGAAGCCATTCTCAACGCATTTCAGATGTGTCTATATCGCTTAGAGAAACAATGCTTGTTTTAGAAATGAAAAAGATACGCGACATAAAGCTGGAAAAGCAAGCTATTGCTGAAAAGAGTGACTTATTTGAATCAGTATTTGGATATACTGTTCTTTTAACATAAACCCTGTACAAACAGAGAGGATATAATGTCAAAACCAACCGGAAAAACAGAAAACACACTTTTTGTAAACCGAGAACTTTCTTGGATAGAGTTTAACGCGAGAGTTTTAAAAGAAGCTCAAAACAAAGATGTGCCCCTTTTTGAAAGAATAAAATTTCTCTCGATTGTTTCATCAAATTTTGATGAGTTTTTTATGGTTCGCGTTGCAGGCTTAAAAAATCAAGCCCAATTAGATGCAGGCTGGACAGATATTACTGGTTTGTCTGCAAAAGAACAGCTTACTCGCATTTCAAAAAGAGCTCACGAAGTTTTTGAAACGCAGCACAAGATTTTTAGCACAGACGTACTCATAGACTTAAAAAGTGAAGGAATTGTATATACTCCTCCTACTGAGTTTACAGCAGAAGAAAAGCAGTTTGCAGAGAACTTATTTAATGACCAAATTTTCCCATTACTAACTCCTTTACGAACAGAAGAAAACGGAGAACTTCCCCTACTCGCAAACTTAAAAGTTCATGTTGCTTTTCTACTAAACCCTATATCTACCGAAAAATCTTTGTATAGTTCCATTAATTCTGAAGACTTAAAACCATTGGCCTTTGTACAAGTTCCAAGCGTTATGAACAGAATAATTTGGCTTCCTTCAAAGTCAAAAGAAAAACGCTTTACCCTTATCGAAGATATAATAACCCTTTTTGGAACAACACTTTTTTCAGGCTTTTCTGTAGAGCAAAGTCTTGTTTTTAAACTTGTTTGTGATGCAGCCTTTGCAGTAAATGAAGAAGTTGAGGACAACTTTATAGAAGCTATGGAAACCATAATAAGCGAAAGAAAAAAGGCCGTTCCAATTCGCCTCACGTGCACATCGGATAGTAGCGATATTGCAAAAATTATTATTCAAAAAGCAGATCTTTCCGAGCAAGATGTATACAGCACCGAAACACACTTTATAGATTTAAAGAATTTTGGAGCTCTTGAAGCTGTTGATGGTTTTTCTCACCTTAGATATCCAAAGTGGAAAAGTTTTTACCCAGAAACATTGGAGCCAAAGCAACCTCTTTGGGATACACTCAAACAAAAAGATATTTTATTGCACGTGCCTTATGAATCGTATGATCCTGTGCTACAATTCATACATGATGCCGCAGAAGATGAGAATGTATTAGCTATTAAAATGACCTTATATAGAACAAGTGGAGACTCTCCATTAATAAAAAGCCTCATAAAAGCGGCAGAAAAAGGTAAACAGGTAACCGTATTTGTTGAATTAAAAGCTCGCTTTGATGAAGAAAGAAACATCACATGGGCACATACCTTGCAACAAGCAGGCGTTATTGTTATTTATGGCATTGCACATTTAAAGGTACACGCAAAAATTTTATATGTAGTTAGAAAAGAGCATTCTGGCATTGTTCGCTATATACATATGGGAACGGGGAACTACAACGAAAAAACTGCTCGACTCTATGTTGATATGTCTCTTTTTACAACAAATGCAGAAATTGCAAACGACATAGCTCTTTTATTTAACATGATTTCGGGATACTCTGCAATACAAAACATGAACCATCTTTTTATGGCTCCTGTAACATTGAAATCACAACTTCTTTCAATGATTGACCGAGAAATACAATGCTCTACAAAAGAAAATCCTGGGCTGATTATGGCAAAAATGAACAGTCTTGCACACCCGGAAGTTATAGAAGCATTATACAAAGCGAGCAATGCCCATGTTTCCATACTCTTAAACATACGGGGAATTTGTATGCTTGTTCCAGGAGTAAAAGGACAAAGCGAAAACATAAAAGTTATAAGTATTATTGACAGATTTTTAGAGCATACACGAATTTTTTATTTTCAAAATGGTGGATCAGAGGAGATATATTTAGCAAGTGCAGACTGGATGCCAAGAAATCTTGACAGACGTGTTGAATTAATGTTCCCTATTTTACAAAAAAATATTTTTCAAGAAATTAAGGAAACATTAAAAATATATTTTTCTGACAATCAAAAAGCCCATAAAATGCATTCTGATGGAACTTGGTCGAAAAAATCTGACAAAGATACCCTTCCAATTAGAAGCCAAGAAACGCTTTATAATTTGTACATGCAAACTGCACAAAAAGAAAGCAAAAAAACTGCAAAAGAGTTTCAAGTACGAAAAAAGCAACATAAGAAAAAATAATTTACCGCAAGTATACCATCAAGAGCATTACGTCCGAATTTCTAATCCCTGAGATTCGGCTTGCTTGACCCAGTGTTTGCGGGCGTATTTTTTCAAGTTTTTGCTTTGACTCATTTGAAAGGCTAGGAATAGCCGAATAATCAAAGTCATCAGGTATTTTTGCATTTTCCATTTTTCGCATTTTTTCAATACGTTTGTCTTGTTTTTCAACATAATGCTTATACTTAAAATCTATCGCTGCAGCTTCTAAAATATCATGCGGGTACTTTTGTGCAAGTTCAGTTGTAAACAGCGTTTCTTCATTTGCTAAATCCCTGTTTTTTTCAAAGCAAGCAATTATTTCCTTTTTTACCGCAAGTTTGTGAGAAAGTCTTTCCATTTGTGCGGGTGTTTTTAAGCCAACCGCAAAAGCTTTTGGAAAAAGCCTCTCATCCGCACTATCGTGTCGAAGTTTAAGCCTGTATTCTGCCCTAGCTGTAAACATTCTATAGGGCTCTTTTGTGCCAAGCGTTACCAAGTCATCAATAAGAACACCAATATAAGCTTCATCTCTACCTAAAATCAAAGGTTCATACGTTGGAACATCACCAAGTCTATCTTTGTGCCCCGCACAGCAATGTACTTTACCGTCCGCTAGCACTTCTGTTGTGTGGTCTCCACAAACTTCTTTGTGCTCTTTTGCATATAGACTAGCGTTTATACCAGCCATTAAACCTTGCCCTGCAGCTTCTTCATATCCTGAAGTTCCATTAATTTGGCCCGCTGTAAAAAGCCCTGCAACTTTTTTTGTTTCAAGACTCGCAAAAAGTTCCGTGGGGTCAATATAATCATATTCAACGGCATAACCGGGACGAGAAATTATAGCATTTTCAAACGGTTCCATTGTTCGCAAAAAAACATCTTGCACATCTTCAGGAAGAGAAGAAGAAAACCCGTTAAGATACATTTCTTCTGTAAACAAACTTTCAGGTTCTAAAAACAATTGGTGCCGTTCCCTTTCTGCAAAACGCACAACCTTGTCTTCAATTGAGGGGCAGTAGCGAGGCCCCGTTCCACTTATTTTCCCCGAAAAAAGTGGTGATAAAGCTATATTTTCGCTTATTACTTTATGGGTATTTTCATTTGTATATGTAAGATAGCATGGAACCATAGGGCGTTCAACTTTTTCGTTATCAAAAGAAAAGGGGATTATTTTTTTATCGCCTTCTTGTATTTCCATTTTAGCAAAATCTATGCTTGAGCGTAAAATTCTTGGTGGAGTTCCCGTTTTTAAACGCCCCATAGCAAAGCCATGTTGTACAAGAGATTCTGTTAAACCAAAGGCTGCTTGTTCTCCAAGTCGTCCACATTGTTCATCATACTGCCCTATAAATATTTTTCCACCTAAAAAAGTTCCCGTTGTCAAAACAGCAGAGCGAACAGAAATGCGTCTTCCCCGTTGTGTTATAAGAGCCGTTATCTTTTTCTCTCTCGCACCAGACTCATCAACTTTTACTGTTTCAACATCAACAACGGTATCTTGAAGCATGAAAATATTTTCTTGCGATTCTAATGTTTTCCGTGCAATATCTGCATACAGAATTTTATCGGCTTGACTCCGAGGGGCTTGTACAGCAGGCCCCTTACTTTTATTTAATAATCGAAATTGCAGCATAGATTGGTCAATGATTTTCCCCATTTCGCCACCAAGTGCATCTATTTCGCGTACTATATTTCCTTTTGCAATACCCCCAATAGAAGGATTACAAGAAAGCCTACAAATTGCATCTATCGACTGAGTAATTACTACTGTTTTGTTTCCCATTCTGGCACTTGCAAGGGCTGCTTCAAGACCCGCATGACCCGCACCAACAACGGCAACATCAAAAGAATCATAATATCCTGTCGTTTTCTTTCCCATGTTTAATCCCATACAAAAGGATACGGCGTTTCTTGATAAACGTAGTTTATCCAGTTATAGTAAAACAGGTTTGCATAACTTCGCCATGTAGACAGCGGTTCTTTGCTTGGATCGTTGTCTGTAAAATAGTTTACAGGTACATCAATCTGCAAACCCTTGTCTATATCTCTATAATATTCACCTGCAAGCGTATCAACATCATATTCAAAATGTCCTGTCACAAAAATTTTTCTTGAATCATTTGATTTTACCAATAACACCCCTGCCTCAGCAGAATCTGCTAAAACACATAATTCACTGTTTTTTTCAATATCACTTTTTCTAACCTCGGTATGTCTTGATTGGGGTGCTAAGAAAATATCATCAAACCCACGTAATAATGGATCATGTTCAACACACTTCACATGCTTAAAAATTCCAAACATTTTTTTATCAAGATTATATTTAGGAATACCATAATTATAATACAGTCCTGCTTGCGCACCCCAACAAATGTACAGGGTTGAAAAAACATTATCTTTTGAGTAATCCATAATTGTTTTTAATTCATCCCAATAATCAACATTTTCAAAAGGAATTTGCTCTACAGGTGCACCAGTTATAATCATGCCGTCAAAACGTTGCGATAAGATTTCTTTAGAACTAACATAAAACCGTTGAAGATGCTCTTCGCCCGTATTTTTTGCAACATGAGATTCCATATGAACAAGAGAAATTTCAATTTGCAAAGGTGTATTTCCTAAAAGGCGTAACAGTTGCGTTTCAGTTGCTATCTTTGTTGGCATAAGGTTTACAATAGCAATTTTTAATGGCCGAATATCTTGATGCGTTGCTCTTTCATCCGTCATAACGAAAATATTTTCTGATTCTAACACTTCCCGTGCAGGCAAGTCTGATTTAATTTTTATAGGCATAACAAAAAAACTATAGCACATTTTGCTATTTTTTGCTATACTCTTTTTATGAAAAGGCAATATCCAAACAAAGCCATAAAAAAACTTAAAACATTGGTCGCTAACCCATCCATTCCTATTGATAAGTTTAGAAAGACTATTGAAGATACCTTTGCTTCTCCCATTTTACCAAACAAGGTTGAACTAGAACATACCATTATTAACAATATTAATTGCGATGTGTTGTTGCCTGAAGCCTGTTCCACATCTCAGGTAATTTTATATGTTCATGGAGGATCTTTTATTGGAGGTTCTCCTGCCTCATGGCGTGGCTTTTGTGCAAGTATTGCCCACGCATCGTGCACAAAAGTTATTCTTCCAAAATATAGGCTTGCCCCGCAACAACCCTTTCCTGCAGGATTTGACGACATAAAAGCAGTTATAAAGCATCTATACACAGGATCTAAAGATATTATTATTGTTGCAGATGGTGCAGGTGCCAGCATTGCCTTGGGTGTATTACTAAAAATAAAAAGTGAACACCGAAAAAAAATCAAGGGTGTTGTTCTTTTTTCTCCTTGGCTAAATGTTTCTGCCAATTTAGAAACATCGACAGA
>CAZUPJ010000011.1:0-16260 GCA_964622185.1 uncultured Treponemataceae bacterium | reverse complement strand
ATATCGCAAAGTTCTTTTTCACTCATTTTACCAGCTGTAACTGCTCCAACAGCTTCAAATACGTCTGTTAAGCTAAGCTCTTTTGAAGTGCCTGGAACCTTTCCTGACATCATTGGACCACCTGAAACAAACACGGTTGGAAGGTCTAATCGTCCTGCAGCCATGAGCATTCCTGGAACAACCTTGTCACAGTTTGGAATAAGAACCATTGCATCAAATTGGTGAGCTTTTACTACACATTCAATTGAGTCGGCAATAAGTTCCCTTGTTACCAATGAATAGCGCATTCCTTCGTGTCCCATTGCAATACCGTCACACACACCAATAGCAGGGAACTCGATTGGAGTTCCACCAGCCATGCGAATACCTGCTTTTACAGCATCGCTTATTTTATCAAGATTTATGTGTCCTGGAATAATTTCGTTTTGAGCGCAGCATACACCAATTAATGGACGAGATAATTCTTCGTCTGTGTATCCCATTGCGCGAAATAAAGATCTATGTGGGGCTCTAGCAATCCCCTTTTTTGCGTTATCACTTTTCATATTTAACCGCCTATTTTCTGTCTAGTGTAAATTACAACCCGTCATTCCGAGTGTGTTAACTGTCATCCCGAGCGAAGTCGAGGGATCTTTTCCCCCGTTTCATTCCGAGTGAAGTCGAGAAATCTCATCTTCTATTTTAGTGTATTTTACCCTTACGGTCAATATAAACATATTTAATTTTACTTAATATCTTAAACTAAAATAAAATTACAAAGTGGTTGCCATTTGCAATTTGCCACGAAGATTTGTCATGTATATCCGCAAGAATTACTCAAGAATTACACAGATTTTTGTTATAGAACTTTTGATTTTGCCACCAAATCATACTTGACATAATGTAAATTATCTTTTACAATACTATTTATATAGTGAAGGATAATTTACATATGAGAAGAACAAATACTATACCAATTGCTCCAAAACGTGCATTAAAAAAGCTAGGCTCTGACATAAAAGATGCCAGAAAGCGTAGGAGAATTACCTTGCAAATTATGGCAGAGCGTGCAGGCATTACACGACCTACCCTTGTAAAAGTTGAAAACGGAGACCCCGCAACATCAATTGGTATTTACGCAAAAGTAATCTTTATTTTAGGACTTGATAAAAATCTTGCAGACCTAATTGACATACGAAATGATCCTGTTGGAATTATGATTGAAAGTGAAGAACTTCCAAAAAAAGTTCGCCCAAAAAAAAGGATAGTAGACAATGAGTGAAAAAAAAATCTACGTGTATCACTCTTATGAAAACTCAAACGAACTAGTAGGCTACCTTTACAGTTATGTAAAGGGGCAAGGCGAAACATGTTCGTTTCAATATGCAGATTCTTGGCTTGAAAATAAAAATAGTTTTTCACTCGACCCACTCCTACCCCTTGGCACTGGTACTCACTATTCTCAAAAACCTTTGTTTGGTGCCATAGGAGACTCTGCCCCCGACCGTTGGGGAGAAACACTTATGAGGCGATTTGAACAAACAAGAGCAAAAGAAGAAAAGAGAACGGCAAGAAGTCTTCATAAAATAGATTATTTATTGCTAGTAAACGATGATGCTCGACAAGGCTCTTTGCGTTTTAAAGAACATCCAACTGATGATTTTCTTTTTCCTCCAAAAACAAATCCCATTCCGCCACTTATTGCCTTACCTGAATTATTGCGTGCAGCCCAAAAGATTGATACAAACACAGAAAGTGCAAAAGACTTACGTCTTTTACTTGAACCGGGTTCTTCTTTAGGAGGGGCAAGACCAAAGGCTTCGGTTATTGATTCAAACGGAAACCTATCAATTGCAAAGTTTCCAAAAAAAGATGATAGCCAAAATATTGTTACATGGGAAGCCGTTGCCTTGCATTTAGCCAAAGTGGCAGGACTTAGAGTTCCAGAATGGCAACTTTTACACATTCAAAAAAAGCCTGTATTGGTTATAAAACGTTTTGATCGCCATGGTACAAATAGAATTCCTTTTGTATCTGCAATGACAATGCTCGGTGCGAGCGACGGAGACAACAACTACAGCTATATGGAAATTGCAGATGTACTTCGCCAGTTTGGATCAAAAACAAAACTTGACATGGAAGAACTATGGAGACGCATAGTTTTTTCTATTATGATTTCTAACACTGACGACCATTTGCGAAACCACGGATTTTTACGATTAGATAATAAGGGCTGGCGATTATCTCCTGTGTACGACGTAAACCCAAACAGCGAGCACACCGGCTTTTTGCACACTAATATTACAGAAACAGATAGCATGGCAACAATAGAAAACGCCCTTAGTGTTGCAGACTATTTTGAAATAAAACTCGAACGAGCGAATGAAATTGTACTTGAGGTTACAAAAGCTGTTACACAATGGCAAAAAATAGCAAAAGAATTTAATCTTTCTTCAAACGAAATTGCAAGTATGGAAAGGGCTTTTATACAGTAATCTTACACACTACAAAATACCTCTTTACAAATAAATCAAATTATTGTACAATATCGTACACCTGTGCAATAATTTAGAGGTATTTATGAGTATTATTGAATTAATACAAAACAGACGTAGTATCTACGATTTAGGAAAAATCTTTCCAACAGGAGAAATTGACGTTAATGCACTTGTAAAAGAATGCGTTACGTGGTGCCCCTCGGCATTTAACTCGCAAACATCTAAAGCAGTTGTTTTATATGGTGAAAATCACCAAAAACTTTGGAACCTGTTGAAAGAAAAAATGAGGCTAGTGGCTAAAGGGAGTGCTCTCATTGAAGTACTAGTAAAAATTGATGGGTTTATAAATGCCCATGGAACCATTTTATTTTATGAAAATCAGGAAACCATTAAAGCAATGGAAGACCACTTTCCAATTTATGCCCACAACTTTCAAAACTGGTCGCAACAATCAAGTGGAATGCTACAATTTGCCATTTGGACAGGGCTTCGAGAAATAGGACTAGGCGCAAATATTCAGCACTATAACGAGCTTATTGAAGAAGATCTCTACCCCCTATTCAATATTGACAGAAAGTACAAGCTCATCTCGCAAATGCCTTTTGGCGACATCAAAGAACTACCCGGAGAAAAAAAATTAACAGACATTGAAGAGCGATTTGCGGTACTTCAATAGGCTGTTATGGGCGTTCCCCGCCTACGGCGGGTCAGGCTTTTCGTGGTTCTGCTCACGCTCCATTCGAGTACGGAGAAGTTTGCCTAGTGCAAACCTCTCCGTACTCGAGCAGCTACGCTGCCACTACAAACCTTAACGCATGTTTAATAATGCTTTACAATTTCGTTATTTTGTGCTAACCTATAAAAAAACAAAGTTGAGGATACGACATGTCAGATACATACGAAGTAGCGCTTGAAAAAAGTAAAAAATTAGAACAAGATATACAGGCAAACCCAAAAAAATATCGAGTACTTACTGGAGATCGGCCAACAGGTAGACTCCATATTGGACACTATTTTGGGTCTTTACAAAATCGAGTACGCCTATCAAAACTTAATGTTCCAACCTGTATTCTTATTGCCGACTATCAAGTATTAACCGACCACGATGCCTTTCATGAAATATCTCAAAACACAAAACAACTTGTAATAGACTATTTAGCAGCAGGTATAGAACCATCAGATGATGTAATTATTTATCCTCACTCATACATTCCAGAAGCAAATCAGCTTATGCTTCCCTTTTTAACCCTTGTATCTAACTCTGAACTTAGTCGTAACCCAACAGTAAAAGAAGAAATAACCAGTGCAGGCATTAAAAGCGTAAATGCTGGAATGTACACCTACCCTGTTCACCAAGCCTGCGATATTCTCTTTTGCAAAGGAACTGTTGTGCCAGTTGGAAAAGACCAACTCCCACACATTGAAATGACAAGAACAATTGCACGGCGCTTTAACGAAAAGTTTAGCCCAGATAAACCAGTTTTTCCTGAGCCTCAAGCACTATTAAGTAAAACGCCACATATTTTAGGGCTTGATGGAAGTCAAAAAATGAGCAAGAGCCGTGGGAATGCTATAATGATAAGTGCAACAGAAGATGAAACCGCAAAGCTTATAAAAAAAGCAAAAACTGATGCAGAGCGCTTCATCACCTACGACCCCGCAAATAGACCGGAAGTTGCTAACCTTTTAATGCTCATTTCACTTTGTACGGGCGAAGAGCCATCTGCAATAGCAGAAAAAATTGGAGACGGTGGCGGTGGAATGCTAAAAAATATGCTTACAGAAAGCTTAAACGAAACACTCAGACCAATGAGAGAAAAGCGAGCACAACTTGAAACGCAAGATGATTATATCAGACAAGTGCTCTTAAACGGTGTAGACAAAGCTCGAGAAATGGCTGTAGCCACACTTAATGAAGTAAGAACATGCATGAATATGGGGATATAATTACAAATATTGAATTTTGAATTATTGCGACTCCCCCTTGCCAAGTACCCGAAAATGCATTATAATGTTCAATAATTGAACAATTGAAATATAGACTGCAAATGTGTTTCGGCCATGGCAATATTTGTATTTCATTCTCCCTCAAAAAAAACCAATGCCAATGGCAAAGGTATCTTTAAAACGACATGCAACAACAAACCGATATTCAACTTTTATCAAAAGTACAAAAAACACTTACTCAAAACCCTAATGCAAGCCAACGTGAACTAGCAAGTTCTACAAATTTGTCTTTAGGTATGACAAACGCTCTCTTAAAACGGTTTAGTGATAAAGGTTGGCTTTACATGAAAAAAATCTCAACTCGAAACATACAATATGTTTTAACTCCTTCAGGCATAAACGAACTTGTGCACAGGAGTTCTCGTTATTTCAAACGAACCACTAAACTTATGAAGGAATATAAAGACATCATTTATGATGTAATTAACACAAGTAATTGTGAAAAAGCAATCATGGTTGGAAGTACCGACTTAGAATTTTTATTTGATTTTGCATGTATGTCAATAAATATTCCATTGTTAAAAACCGACTTCTTACCTGCAACACTAGAAAACGATGCATTAGTTATTTTTTGCGATGAGGAAGCTTTTCAAAATGCAACTAAAACAAATATCGACAAAAATAATATAATTTGCATTACTCGGTTTTTGCAAAACAAAACTATTGAACAAGAGGAATTATCATGGCAAATAAGCTAGCACAAAAAATACTTTTTATCGCTTTATTAAGTATGTTTTCAACTTTACTGTACTCTCAAGATATCTTTAATGATAAATTAACAAATGATGAAAAATTACAACTTGAAAGCGGCGAAATTCTTATTCGCAACATTGGAAAAGCAAAAAATATGTGCTTATCGTCTGCGACAGAGGGAACGGAGAGAGTAGTTGAAACTATAGAAGACTTAAAACCTGCCTATCTTGCAGAAGTTATTCAAATACGCCCATATAAGGGGAATGAAAATCTGCTGAATGAGTTAAAACCCCTTCTTCTTGATATTGAAGGGTATGTAGGAATTCCATATTACTCAGAGAGGAACGATGCCTACTACGACCTGTACTCAAGTGCAGAAATTTTATTAGAGAACATATCTGAAAATGAAGGCTCAGTAAATGCAAACCTAAACATGAGTCCTTTTGGCAATATAAATGTTGACATCGCCTTTGAAAAGGATACTTCAGAACTTTTTTACAGTATGACTAATACGAGCAAAGTAAAATATGAAGGCTTTAATATTGTAAGAGAAGAAAACATGCAATCACTCGTGTATGTATTCAGACACGGTGATGACCTTATTCTATACGGTATAGGAGGAGTTGATGCAATGAGCATTTTCTTTTTACGCGACCGTATAGAAACATCATTTATAAATAGAATCAAAACCTTTTGCCAATTTATATTTGAAAAAATCTAATCTGCGTAATCGATGTAATATGTGGATAAATAAAGACCATTTCAGTGGTAAACGAAAAATAATATAATTATTACTTGTTGAGTATTAATTATAATAGGAATTAAATATGAACATACTTATTTTAGCAGGTGGCTTTGGAGAACGATTATGGCCTGTTTCTAGCAAAGAATTCCCCAAACAATTTATGGCACTAGAAAATGGCTTTTCCTTTTTGCAACGATCATTAGAACGATCTTTTTTACTACAACCAAAAGGAAATATTTTTATTGTTACTAGACAAGACATATTACAAACAACCGTAGAACAATGTGCATTGTATGCAAATACATTGTCACCAGAAAATAAAAAGTGTTTAGAGGAAAAGCTTATTGTAATCGCAGAGCCCTGTCAAAAACACACCACACCCCCTATTGCTCTTATAACACAGTATATTTTAGCAACTCAAAAGGAAGAACTACCTCTACTTGTTTTAACAAGTGATCATATTATTAATCCTTTTGATGCATTTAAATCAGACGTAGAAAAAGCAATTGAGCAAGCAACAAAAGATGGCTTTGTTTGCTTTGCAATTCCGCCAACAGAAGCATCAATTGGTTTTGGCTATATGCAAGTCTCAAAAACTGAAACTGATAAAATTTTTAAAATTGACATGTTTAAAGAAAAACCAGATAGCGCAACTGCAAAACAGTACCTTGAGCAAGGTAACTTTTGGTGGAACAGTGGGATGTTTTGCGTGCTTCCAAGTATCTTTTTACAAGAGTTGCAGCTTCACACAAGCGAAGTAACTCAAGCTTTTACTACTCTGAGCGAAGATGACTACCCTACAATGCGAGAAGCAAATAATATAAAAACCATAAGCGAATGGAAATACATGGAAAAAGCATATGAAAAATCGATTGCAATTTCTATTGACCATGCTGTTGCAGAAAAAACTACAAAAGCATTTGCAATACGCTCAAGTTTTGATTGGCACGACATTGGCACATGGGATTCATTTGCAAATCAATTTGAAGCAAACAACAATACAAACACAACTGTAGGGAATATTGCACAAAATGATTGTAAAAACTGCTTTGTATATTCTGATGCACCTGTTGTATTATGTGGTGTAGAAGATTTGCTAGTAAGCGTAAAGGACGGCAACGTACTTATTATGAAAAAAGGCAAAAGCGAAAACATAAAAGAAACAGTAAAACAATTAACAATTAACAATGTATAATCTGTGGATAAAAAACTATAACTACTTAGTGTTTATCGCAAAGGAAGATAAATGGAAAATGCAAAAAATATTGAAGAAAAATGGGACACAATACTTGAACCGCAAAAAAAACTTTTAGATTTAAAATTACGCGAAGTTATTCGATATCGAGATCTTATTTACATGTTTGTAAAGCGCGATTTTGCCGTAGCATACAAGCAAACTATTTTAGGACCACTTTGGTATGTAATACAACCTTTTTTTTCTACCGTCATTTACACATTTGTGTTTACGGGAATTGCACAAATTAGCACTGATGGAGTGCCTTCTACCCTATTCTATTATGGTGGAACAATGCTTTGGACATTTTTTACCTCATGTTTAAACTCATGTGCTGCAGTTTTTACGACAAATTCAGCCATGTTTGGAAAAATATATTTCCCGCGTCTTACCGTACCAATCGCAAATTGTATAGGTCATATAATAAAACTTGGTATTCAATTTGCAATGCTTATTATTGTATATGTGTACTTTGTAATTATGAATGCTCCAGTTATACCTACATGGTGGGCATTAGCATTTCCCCTGCTAATCATATGGATTGGAATGCTTGGAGCAGGCATGGGTATGGTAATTTCTGCCCTTACCACTAAGTATAGAGACTTAAATCAATTGTTAGTTTTTGGAATTCAACTTGCAATGTACGCAACGCCAATTGTGTATCCATTATCACAAGCACCCGAACAATTTAGATGGTTTTTTTACATAAACCCTATGAGTGCCCCCATTGAGCTTTTTAGAATATGGTTTTATGGTGCTGGAAACGTTCCCCATACAATGATATACATCAGTCTTGCTTGGACAGCATTTTTTATGTTTATAGGATTAGTATTATTTAATAGAAATGAACGCACCTTTGTGGACGTAATATAATTCCTAATTCCGAATGCCTAATTATGAATAAGGAACAAGGTGATTAATATTAAAACAGATAACATAATTATTGATAAAAGTAAAACCTTTGCCATTGAGACTGTAAACCTATATAAATTGATTTGCACAGAAAAAAAAGAGTTTACTTTATCAAAACAAATTTTGCGTTCTGGCACCAGTATCGGTGCAAATATTCGAGAAGCACAGAGAGCAGAAAGTAGTAAAGACTTTGTCCACAAACTTAGTATTTCAAGAAAAGAAGCATATGAAACCCAATATTGGCTGGAAATTCTATGTGAAACAGACTACATTTCAAAAAATGATTTTGAACGATTAAACAATAATTGCTGTGAATTACTTTAAATATTAACAGCAATTATTAAAACCTCAATTAGCAATAATTAGGAATTACAAATTAGGAAATAGGAATTACTATGAGTACAGTTATTAGATGTGAACATTTATCAAAATATTATAAACTGGGAGTTATAAACAATGGAACCTTTTTTCGTGACATGCAGACATGGATTGCACGAAAAAGAGGAAAAGAAGACCCACATTCTAAGATTGGAGATATACATCATTATGATGCAACAAAAGAAGGCTTTTGGGCATTAAAAGATTTAGATTTTGATATCAAGCAAGGTGACCGTGTTGGCATTATTGGGAAAAATGGTGCTGGTAAGTCAACCCTTTTAAAAGTGTTAAGCCGCATTACAGCACCAACCGAAGGCAATGTAAAAATAAAGGGGCGAGTCGCAAGTCTATTGGAAGTCGGTACAGGTTTCCATCCAGAACTTACTGGAAGGGAAAATATTTACCTAAACGGTGCAATTCTGGGCATGAAGCGACGCGAAGTTACCCGAAAAATGGATGAAATTATTGCCTTTAGTGAAATTGACAAGCACATAGACACCCCAGTAAAACGCTATTCTAGCGGAATGTATGTAAAACTCGCTTTTTCTGTAGCAGCCCACTTGGATAGTGAAATATTAATTGCCGATGAAGTTCTTGCCGTTGGAGATGCCACTTTTCAAAAGAAAGCGTTAGGGAAAATGAATGAGCTCAGCACGGGTCAAGGCAGAACAGTGCTATTTGTAAGCCATAATATGAGTGCGGTGAAAAACTTGTGTAATGCTGGAATTTTATTAGATCATGGGAGTGTCATAAAACACGCAGGTATTGATGAAGCAATCTCTGGTTACATGGGAGTCGAAGACCATGAAAATATTACCGAAATTAAACCATGGATAAACCCAGGAAAAGAATATAGCCCCTACTTTAACCCATTGCGATTAGCAATATTGAGCATGGATGGAAGTGAACAAACAAAATCATTAGATTATGACAAAGAGTATTTTCTTAGTCTTACTTTTAATGTAGAAAAAACTAATACATTACTTTTGTTTGATATTTTTGTTTATCAGAATTTACAACAAGTATATCAGATTAAACTAGAAAATGGATTGCATACAGGTGTAGAGGAAGGGAAGAATGTTTTTAAGTGTAAGTTACCTCGAAACATATTGATCCCGGGAAATTCATATCGATTTGTATTACAATCTGCTATTCATGGAGTTGACTATATTTTATTTCGAGATAACTTTGAGGTTTTTATTGATGCTTTTATGCAAGAAGATATAAAACAACCTTTTTTACAATTAATAAAATAATTTAGAGATATGTTAAGCGTAATAAATACCATACTTATATAAGCTTGCGGAAAATAAACACGGATTCAACATATGCTAAAAATCGAACTAAAAGCATAGACTTCGGTTACTAATAATACGATAATTTTTAGATTTTAGGCAGATACCTAGATAATATATGTGCGATATAAATTGTGCATACATGGGAAGATAAACGGAAAATTAAAATAACACATGAAAAAGCTTTTATTCATCGACCATTCTTACCACAAAAAAACTAAATCAAGTGATTTTTTTATAGACTATCTCAAAGCATACTATGATGTTACGGTTTTGTGGAATACATCGTGGAATGATGGAATTCAGCCACAAATTGATAATGTGGAAGCATCAAAATATGAGTGTATAATTTTTTGGCAATTAATTCATGAATCATTTGTAAAAAAACTCAATCATAATAATATTATTTTTATCCCAATGTTTGATGGGGTTTCTAAAAGTTACAATTTTTGGGTTAATTACAGAAAAATAAAGATAATTAATTTTTCTCGAGCCTTGCACGACATATTAATACACTGGGGTTTTAATTCATTTTATATTCAGTATTTTATTCCTCCCTGCAACAACATAAATGAATCAGAAAACAATGAAGTTTTTTTTTGGCAAAGACATACTAATATTAATATTAATACATTAGAAAGTATTTTTAGTGACGAGCGTGTTAAAGTACATATGCACACAAGTGCAGATCCTAACCATACATTTATAATGCCAAGTAAAGAACAAGAAAAAAAATTTAGTATATCCTATTCGACATGGTTTGATACAAAAGAAAAAATGCAAAATCTAATCAAATCAAAAACCTTTTATATTGCTCCTAGAGAAGAAGAAGGTATCGGCATGACTTTTTTAGAAGCCATGTCTATGGGTAAGATTGTTATAGCAAATAATGCTCCAACAATGAACGAGTACATCACACATGGTTACAATGGATTTTTATTTGACATAGACAATCCTAATCCAATAGAATTTAATAATTTATCTACCATACTTAAAAATGTAAAAGAGTATATTAACCATGGTTATGAATCATGGTTAGAAAACAGGCATGATATAATTGACTTTATCAATAGCCCACAAATAAAAGCAAAATTTAGGTGCATTTTTTTAATCTATATACTAAAAAAAGTAGCAAGAAATACAAAGAATATTATTAAAACAGTTTTATTAAAACTAAGACTTCTTCGTTGTGTAGAAACATCAGAAGAAATGAAGTTTTTTATTTTTGGAATTTTAATAAAACAAAAAACCAAAAGGAACCAACAATGACTCCTACCCTATCAATAATAACCGTAAACTTTAACAATATAGATGGTCTAAAAAAAACACTCAATAGCGTAATGTCACAAACAGAAACTGACTTTGAATATATTATCATCGACGGTGCTTCTAATGATGGAAGTGCAGAGCTTATAAAGGAATATGCAGAGCATCCTGAATATGGTAAAAAAATTACACATTGGGTATCAGAGCCAGACTCAGGGATTTATAATGCCATGAATAAAGGTATAAAAACTGCTAACGGTTATTATTGCTTATTTTTAAATAGCGGCGATTATTTAATTTCAGATTCTGTTGTTAGCAGTATTAACAAATTAAATACTAAGCCTTGCATATATTATGCAGATGCTCAATATGCTATCGATAATAAATTTACAATTTTGCTTGACTACGAAGACAGTATTGATGCTAATTATTTTTTAATAGGAAATACCGTAAATCATCAAAACACCCTTATCCCATTAGAAATACTGAAAAAATATAACTATGATGAACAATATTCTATAAAGGCAGACTGGTTTTTTTTTCTATTCATTGCCTACAAAGAAATTTGTAAATTTAAACATTTAGACTTTAAAATAGCTGTATATGATTTTTCAGGAATGAGTAGTTCAGGTGCTTATGAACACCAAATTGATGAAGAAATAAAAAAAGGTATAAAAACAATCTTTGGAAAACTAAGTACTAGCATTTTAGACTACAAGGAGCTAAAGGATTCTATTTATTCAAGAACCATTAAAATAAGTGGTAACACTAAATTCTACCAGTTTTATTTAAAAGTATATTTATATATAGCAAGGCGAATAGGTAAATTTAGTCAAAATTTCGATCCAAAGTACAAGGAAAAAACAGATGCTAGATAAAATAACAGTAATAATAACTATACGCAATCGAGAAGCTTGGCGCATCAGCGGTCAGGTAAAATCCATTCGAGAAAATGGAGCTAGCCCACACTTTCACATAATTGATTATGGATCAGATGAGTCGTTTGCAAATGAGTATAAAAATATATGTACAGAATTTAATCTTCAGTACACCCACATGTACGCAGAAGGTTTACCATGGAATAAGTGCAGAGCTATAAATTATGGGGCAAGAGTTGCAACAACACCATTTATTGTTACATCAGATGTAGATATGATTTATGACGGGAACCCTTTTCAGTGGTGTTTAGACAATTATAAAGAAAAGGAAATTTATCAAGTTGAATCATACTGGCTACAGAAAAATGGATCAAAGGCAAATGCAAATAGTGCAGGTCATGGTAGTCCTGGTATGTTTTGCTTTCTTTCAAAAGATGCTTTTGCAGAAGTTGGTGGTTATGATGAACAAATAGTTTATTGGGGATTAGAAGATTTAGATTGGCCATTACGATTAGAACAGTTAGGATATTCTCAAGTGTGGCTTCCAAATGATTACAAAATATTCCATCAGTGGCATAAAAAAAGCGAAAGCAACCATAATAGACCAATTACAGCGACGAGTGACGCTCTATATAGGTTCTATCAAAACAAGCTCTTCCCTGTGTTAAATCAAGATTGGGGACAATCACTTACAAAAGAAAATCGCCCTATCTTAAATAAAATTAAAAATACGACTCCACATATAATACAAATTCAAGAAAATAAGTTTGGAGGGAACAATGTAGCAAATGCAATACTTAATGGACGTAAACATACGTTTGTATGTATTGCACTTGGTAACAGAATAAGAAGACGACCCTTTGATGCATTTCGTGATATTACAAAACTATTATTAAAACCAATAACAGCACTTACAGGAACTAAAATACAAGATAGTATTAACAATAACTTTGATCAATTTTACCCGCTCTTGCCTTTACTTAAAAAAAATGGTTTGTCAGATTTCTATATTACAGTTGATTGCTCGTCGATATACTTACTTTGGGAGTAACTATGAAATTTTACACATTATACTATGTTGAAGATGCACAGAAATTAGATAGTGCGCAAGCTATTGTAGACTACAACACTCGTAAAAACATCTATGTTGGTTGTTGTAAAAATCTTTTAAAATCGCTCAATAATAATCTAACAATTATTACTAATAATAAGACAGAATTAAGTAAATATTTTCCTGAAAAAAATCTTATTCAAATTGATTTTTCTTTAGAATTGCCAAAAGATATTAAGTTTTACTTTGCACACTTTAAACTTGACGTTATAAAATGGTTTTCTAAAAATGCAAAAGAGTATTCAATTTTGCTGGATAATGATGTTATTTGTGTCGGAAAAATACCCGAAGCATTAGAATACTGTATAAGAAATGAGATTCCTTCCTACTATGATGTAACCAGCCAAATGATTCCCGATATTGGAAGCAGTAGAATGGTCAGCGATAAAGAGTTGGTAATGAAAAGAGATTCTATTGGCCTTTGGGCAGGTGGGGAATATATTGGAGGCACTGCTCCTTTCTTCAAAACACTAACGAATGAAATAGACAGCTTAAAAGAGTTGTATTTTACTCATTATAAAAACCTCTTTCACCAAGGAGATGAGTTTCTTCTTTCATGTGCAATTGAAAACTTATTACTTTCAAAAAAACATCCAATAATCTTCGACATTGGAATTTACGGTGTACTAGAAAGATATTGGAGTGTTCCAACGCAACACGTACAAAGAGACATTGCAGCATACAAGCAGACATACTTATTACATCTACCCATAGATAAAGAATTTTTATCTACATATACAGACAGTTATAATACTTTTTTTGAAGTATATAGGGGATACACTTTTCGAAGAGATAACAAGTTCTTGCGCGGAGTGCGCAAACTCGTTAGAATCCTAACTGGTAAACGATTAAAAATATAGGAGAACATATATGAATATATCAATGATTGGAACAGGCTATGTGGGCTTGGTCAGCGGAACATGTTTTGCTGAAATGGGGAACACTGTTCACTGTATAGACATAGACGAAAAAAAAATAGAAAACTTAAAAAATGGAATTTTACCTATATATGAGCCAGGTCTAGAAGAAATGGTGTTACGAAATCATAAAGATAATCGTCTTCTATTTACAACAAACTATAAAGAAGCAATTCCTTCTTCTCAAATTTGCTTTATTGCTGTTGGAACCCCTCCTGGGGAAGACGGTTCTGCAGATGTGTCATATGTACTTGCAGCAGCATGCCGTATAGCACAAGAAATGACTAATTACACGATAATTGTAGATAAATCAACTGTTCCTGTTGGAACATCCGAAAAAGTAAAAGCTGCAGTTCAAGCAGAGCTTGATAAGCGTGGTGTTTCTATAGACTTCGATGTTGTATCAAACCCTGAATTTTTAAAAGAAGGTGTGGCTATAGAAGACTTTATGAGACCAGACCGCGTTGTAATAGGTACAGAATCTGATAAAGCAAGAAAAATGATGGAAGCACTTTACGAGCCATTTGTTTCAAACGGCCATCCACTTATTAACATGGATATAAAATCTGCAGAAATTACAAAGTATGCTGCAAACGCCATGCTTGCTACCCGAATTAGTTTTATGAACGAAATTGCAAAACTTTGTGAAATTGTGGGCGGTGATGTAAAAGCAGTACGTAATGGAATTGGAAGCGATGACCGCATTGGTATGAGCTTTTTATATGCAGGCTGCGGTTACGGCGGTTCTTGCTTTCCAAAAGATGTAAAAGAACTTGCCTCAGTTGGTAAAAGAAACGGCATAGAGATGAAAATTGCAGAAGCGGTAGAAGAAGTAAACGACGAGCAAAAGCTTGTAATTGTAAACCAAGTAGTATCAAAATATGGTGAAAACTTAAACGGTAAAACATTTGCACTTTGGGGGCTCTCTTTTAAACCCCAAACTGATGACATGAGAGAGGCACCGTCTATTACCATTATTTCAGAACTTGTTAAACGCGGTGCAACGGTAAAAAGCTATGACCCAGAAGCTTACGATATGGCAAAAAAATATTTAGAACACATTCCAGCCGATGCTATTTCCTATGAAAAAAATCAATGGGAGGCACTGGAAGGCTCGGATGCACTTATTCTTGTAACTGAATGGAAACAGTTTCGCCAACCAGACTTTAATAAAATAAAAAACACATTAAAAGAAGCCGTAATTTTTGACGGGAGAAATCAATACAGTATTACCGCTATGAAAGAAATAAATATAGAGTATTACTGTATTGGTAGAAACGTATAACGCTATTTTTAATGTTCTATCCACAGAATTAGTTATTAACAAAAAAAATAATTCTAGTGTAATACGTGGATAATAAATGAATATTCTAGTGAAATACGTAAAAAATAATTTTTGTGGATAAAAAATAGGAGAAATATATGAAAAATGAAAAAACAATACTTGTAACAGGTGGTGCTGGTTTTATAGGAACACACCTTTGTAAACGCCTCTTGAATGAAGGCAACAATCTAATTTGTCTTGATAATTTTTTTACAGGCACAAAAGAAAATATACTCCCATTTATGGATGATCCTCGATTTGAACTTATTCGCCACGATATAACAGAGGAAATACGACTTGAAGTTGACGAAATTTATAATCTCGCCTGCCCTGCCTCACCTGTACATTATCAATATAATCCTATAAAAACAATGAAAACTTCTGTCTTAGGGGCTATGAATATGCTTGGACTTGCAAAGCGAGTTAAGGCCAAAATATTGCAAGCTTCTACAAGCGAAGTATACGGAGATCCTGCGGTTCACCCACAAACTGAAAACTATTGGGGCAATGTAAATCCCATTGGTATTCGCTCATGTTACGATGAAGGTAAACGCACAGCGGAAACACTTTTTATGGATTACCATCGTCAAAATGACGTAAAAATTAAGATTGTACGTATTTTTAACACCTATGGACCAAATATGCATCCAAAAGACGGCCGCGTCGTAAGTAACTTTATTATGCAAGCACTTCGGGGTGAAGATATTACCATTTACGGTGATGGCTCACAAACGCGCTCTTTTTGCTATGTAGACGACCTTGTTGATGGTTTTTTACGAATGATGGCAACAGGAAACGACATAATAGGACCGGTAAATTTGGGCAACCCCGGAGAGTTTACTATGATAGAACTTGCAGAAAAAGTACTTAGCCTCACTAACAGTACATCAAAGCTTATTTTTAAACCACTCCCTCAAGATGATCCAAAACAACGAAAACCTGACATAACCTTAGCACAAAATAACTTAGGCTGGGAGCCTAAAATCGCACTGGAAGAAGGCTTAAAAAAGACCATAAGCTATT
>CAZUPJ010000010.1:0-16363 GCA_964622185.1 uncultured Treponemataceae bacterium | reverse complement strand
CGGCTAACGAATCAGGTTATCCTATTGCCGCTCTTTACGATTTAGCTGCAGACAAAGACATAGAAAAGATAAAAAAACTTGCAAATTGGTATTCAGAAACTTTTGAAGAATATGTAAAAGCATTGTCGTAAATCCGACAAATAGTGCTTTGCAGATTTTAAAAGTGTCCGAACCGATGATAACTATTCTTTTGATCTTAGTTTCTATAAACCTTTAGCATTTCCTCTCTATTTTATTAGAAATGCAAAAAGAAGAGCCAGAACTTTTTACTACCGAACTCATTGAAGAATATCGGGCAATGATTACAGAAGGTGTTGAATAAGAAATTAAGTGGAGCCACTACGTTATTGGCGACACCATTTCAGGCTCACAAAAGATATGATTTCTGACTATATAAAATATCTTGGAAACTTACGTTGCACAAATTTGGGCTTTAAGACATTGTACGAAGGGTATGATGAAGAGCCAGCTTCAATGGAATGGATCAACCAGTACTTAAATGCTAACCTTATTAAGACTGACTTTTTTGAGGAAAAAAGCACAGCGTATGCAAAGAGTACGGCATTGGTGGATGATTTATAGGACTTTGCAAAACCTCTGACGCGTTGACATTATGTATACCTCCAGTTTGTACATATTTTCATTATACACTATTTCGGAGGTTTACACAAAATTAGGGATTAAGCCCCTTTTCATTTCAATTAGCTTTCAAGGTTGTATCTATACTTTGTAGTACCAGAATAATCTTTAGAAAGGGTAAATCCAATATCAAAGCCTGTTGAAGTTTTTATTTCACCAATAAAACCATACTCTGTAAAAACTAAGTTGTCCCCAGCTACCATCCATTCTCCACTACGCTTCTTTACTCCATCAAAATAATAATCATACTCACCATTTTTATATAACTCATAATAATCGATAACGCCATTATTATTATTTGAAAACTTACTACTTTCTCCTGTTACTCCAAAATTGCGTTTAGTCTCTGATTTTTCAAAAGCAAAAGACAAAGGTTTTGATCCCTGCATAGGTACTTCAAACAATTTTGAAGACTTAATTGTCGCACCAGAGAACATGTTGCCTCCATCTTTATCTAACAATTCAACTATATCACCACCAACTCTCCATGTTCCATATGCATAATCCATTGGTATTTCATTTTTTTCTACTATAGCTACAAGTTTGTTATCATCATGTAAATATAGTTCATATGTATATGTGTTATTATCGTCACCTTCAAATTTAGCTGAATACACACCTGAATACAACGCTGGTTCTGGTTCAGGATTTGGCTCAGGGTTTGGCTCAGGATTAGGGGTTACAACAGGGGGGGAACTCACAGGGTCTTCACACCCTGCTAAAACAACTACTGCCAATAATACACAAAGCATTATAGCAACCTTAAAAAATGATTTCTCCATTTTTTCTCCTTCTCTTGGAATATATTCCAAAAATTTAGTAAATTAAAGATGTATTAAATACACCTTTAAGGTTATTTTACCATGTAAAAAGTGGAATTGTCAATAAAAAATCAGTCTAAAACGTTAAAAAGTAGTCTTTAAAAGGGTTTTTATTACTTGAAAGTAACACTACTATATATTCATAACATGAAAAAAGAAGAACAGGATATTTTATCCATTCCAAAAATTTTTGGAGCAAATGTAAAAAAATATAGAAAGCTCAATAATTTAACGCAAGATGAACTTTCTGAAAAGTTAGGAGTTGGTCCAAAACACCTTTCAAATATCGAAACTGGGGTGCAGTTTGCATCGGCAACGTTAATAGAAAAAATCGTTGAAACTCTTAATGTTTCGCCTGCTACACTATTTGAGCATGATGTTTCAAAAAAGCAAGTTATTTCAGAGTATGCAGATATTTGTGAGTATATTGATGAAAAAATGGAATCGCTTTACGAGAGGATAAAAGGGGACATAGAAGGTATAAAAATTTCCTAAAAACCTTGATTTTTAATGTATGTATAAGTATAATAACCAAAATGACAGACTTTGACATTCTGCTTTTCATGGAGAAAAATATATGGAAACAATAAACACAATTCCGAAATTATTACGAAACTCAGTTTTAAAATGGCCATCTGTAGTGGCTCAATATGAAAAAGATGAAAACAAAAAATTTCAACCAACAACATATTCGACATTAATGCAAAACATCCACAATGTTTCTGCAGGACTTTTAGATATTGGAGCAAAGAGAGGCGATTTAATAGGTCTTATTTCCGATAACCGAACCGAATGGTTGGAATCAAGCTTTGGTATTATGGCTATAGGAGCAGGAGACGTTCCAAGAGGGTGCGATGCAACATTACAAGATATATCTTTTATCCTTTCATCAACAGAGTGCAAAATTACCTTTGTAGAAAATGAAGCACAAATACGAAAAATAATTGAAGCAAAAAAAATCCTTGATGCTAGAAAGATGCTCGATTCAAAAAAAGACAGCATTATTTTAAACAAAATTATTTCTTTTGATAATGTCAGCGAAGATGCTATAGCAGAGGCTAAAAAACAGAAAATTGAAGTACTTCTTTTTGAAAATGTAAAAAAAAGAGGGGAGACTTACAGAGTCGCAAATCCTAACAAGGTTGAAGAAGAACTTGAAGCTGGAACTACCGATGAGATAGCCTGTATTATCTTTACGTCTGGAACAACGGGAGAGCCAAAAGGTGTTATGCTTACACATAGCAATTTTCTTGCACAATTTACAGATTTGCAGGAACGAATCTATCTTAACCCCGGCGATAAAGCTCTTTGTGTACTCCCTGTTTGGCACTCCTTTGAGCGTTCTTGCGAATATGTAATTATTTTGCAAGGTGCGAGCATTTGCTATTCAAAGCCAATCGGTAGTATTATGCTCCCCGACTTTCAAACCATGAATCCTCAAATCATGCCTGCAGTGCCTCGAATTTTTGAAGCAGTGTTTGAAGGTGTAGACCGTTCTATGAGAAAAACTGGAGGCGTTGTTCTCGCTCTCTACACATTTTTTATTACCGTTGGGAATGCTCATTCCTTAATGGATAGAAAGCTTTTTAACAAGCAAGCTCGATTTAAGAAAAATAATCCATTAGCAGATTGGCTTGTTATGGGACTTCCATGGCTTCTCCTATGCCCCTTAAAGACATTGGGTAACATAATAATTTTCAAAAAGGTTCGTGCAAAGCTTGGTAATGCTTTCCGTGGAGCTGTTTCTGGTGGGGGTGCTCTTCCTCCAGCAGTAGATAACTTTTTTTGGACAGTTGGCATTAATCTTGTAGAAGGATACGGGTTAACAGAAACATCCCCTGTTGTTAGTGTTCGTCCTTTTAGAGCTCCTGTTTTTGGAACAATAGGAAAACCTCTTAATGGAGTTGAAGTTAAAATTGTTGGCGAAGACGGTCAAGAACTGCCTGCAGGACAAAAAGGTGTTGTATACATTCGTGGTGGAATTGTAATGAAAGGGTACTACAAACGCCCTGATTTAACAGAATCTGTTATTGACAAAGATGGATGGTTTAATTCAGGAGACCTTGGTCTAAAAACTATTGATGGAGAAGTAAGTATCCGTGGCCGAATAAAAGACACCATTGTTCTTAGAGGAGGAGAAAACCTTGAGCCTGTTCCAATTGAACAAAAAATGAAACTTTCACAATACATTGCACAAGCTGTAGTACTCGGACAAGACGAAAAACATCTTGGGGCTCTAATTCTTCCTGAAGAATCAGAGCTTATTGCTTATGCAAAAACCAACAACATAGAATATAAAAACTATGATGATTTAATTAAAAGCAAAGAAATTCATACCCTGTTTGAAAATGAAATTCTTAGCCTTATTAACAGCAAAAATGGATTCAGACTTTTTGAACGCATTTACCGTTTTGTGTTACTTCCAAAACCATTTGAAGTGGGAAAAGAGCTTTCAGCAAAACAAGATGTAATGCGTCATAAACTCGTAGATTTTTACGAACAAGAAATGAAGTATTTATTTAAATAAAAATTATAGACTGTGCCAAAAAGGCACAGTCTTTTTTTACCCCTTGTAAATTTGCCGAAATTTATATACTATAAAGGTATGAAAGTATTTAAATTAGGCGAAGATATTCTTCGGCAAAAAGCCGTTGAAGTTGAAAAAATTGATGAGGAAATAACAAATCTCATTGACCAAATGTTTGAAACTATGTATGAGGAAAATGGCATTGGGTTAGCGGGTCCTCAAATTGGAAAAAATTTACGCCTTTTTGTTATTGAATTAGATGATGAAGTTCGACACGTTTTTATTAATCCTCAAATAATTTCAACATCACAAGAAACCTCTTTGTATGAAGAGGGGTGCCTTTCAATCCCTGGTGTATATGAACAAATAGAGAGACCTGTAAAAATTACGGTACAAGCACTTAACGAAAAAGGCAAGGCTTTTACCGTTGAAGCTGAAGGTCTTCTTGCTCGAGCAATTCAGCACGAATACGATCACTTAGAAGGGATTCTTTTTATTGACAGAGGGAACCCCGATTTAAGAGAAAAGACTATTGAATCTTTTGCAAAGAAACAAGAGCGCAAACAAAAAAAAGAAGCTGAAAAAAAAGCCAAACAAGCAAAACTTGCAAGCAAACTAGCTGCAAAAGCACAAGGAAAATAAATGTTTAAAATTGTGTATGCAGGAAGCCCAGACATATCAGCTACAGTCCTTAGCGATTTAATTGAATCAAAAAAAGTTGAAATAGTTACCGTTTTAACAAATGCACCTAGCGCAAAAGGACGCCATAAAACACTTGAACCCACACCCGTTGCAAAAGTTGCAATCGAAAACAGCATACCTGTTCTGGAACCTGAAAAACTTAATGCAGAAGTGCGAGAACAAATAGCAACATATAGCCCCGATTTACTCGTCTGTTTTGCATACGGAAAAATATTTGGTCCTAAGTTTATGGCTCTTTACCCAAAGGGTGGCATAAATCTTCACACGTCCCTTTTACCAAAATACAGAGGGGCTTCTCCAGTTCCATCTGCAATTCTTGCTGGAGATACTGAAACAGGCAGTACTGTTCAACGCCTTGCACCAGAAATGGACAAAGGAGACATCCTTTTACAAAAGCGAATAAAACTTAGCGGAAATGAAAACTCAGTAGAAATATTACAGTTTTTAACTAGTTTTGGTGCCGAAATGATTATAGAGACTTTAGAGCAGATTGAAAAAGGAACAGAAAATCCTGTTGTGCAAAATGAAAAAGAGGCTTCTTATTGCACGGTTTTTAAGAAAGAAGACGGTATAGTTGATTGGTCACAAAGTGCAAAAAATATTTGTGCAAAAGTTAGAGCCTTATACGGATGGCCAACCGCTTTTACCTCTTTACAAAATTCGATACTTACAATTCATGAAGCCACCATTTATAATTCAAACGGAACAGAACATGAAAGTGCTTTTGAAAAAGAAGGAACAATAATCGGTATTGACAAAAAATGCGGTATTTTAATTCAAACAGGGAACGGTATTTTAGCAGTTCAAAACCTTCAAAAGCAAGGTAAAAAAGCTATGCACTGGAAAGATTTTATTAACGGTGCAAAGAATTTACAAGGACAGTGTTGCACTAATCCGTAAAAATCGTCATAATGAAAAAACAGAGGTAAATATGAAGTTTTTTAAGAACCTATTAAAAAAAGATTTTAGAATCGACTTAAAAAAAGCAGATGAACTACTAACAATAAATTGGAAATTTTTTTTGGCAACAGTAATTGTTTTCGTAGTACTCACAGGAATTTCAGCATTAGCAATATTTTTCTTTGCCGTACAAAGCCCCGAGCAAGTACTTGTTCCCGACGTAACAGGAAAAGAATTAACAGAAGCGTTACAAGAAATGCAAATAAAAGAATTATACCCACAAATACAATTACGCTATTCTGATTCTAATGAAGACGAAGGACTCGTTTTAGAACAAACTCCGTCAGGAGGAGCAATTGTAAAAGCAGGAAGAAGAATAAACTTAGTTGTAAGTCAAGGTGCAATTCTTGATCGCGTAGGAGACTATGTGGGTATGCAAGTTGAAGATCTGCGAGCTCAGTTACAAACACTTTTTTCAGCTTCAAGTTCTCCAATGATTAGAATACCAGATGTACTTATGTATCAAAAGGATGAATCTGAACCGGGTACAATAATAGAGCAAAACCCAGCTCCTAACACAAATCTTGCTCGCCCAATAACACTAGAACTAGTTATTTCTTCAGGGCCGGGAGATGAACTGGCACAAATTCCAAATATTGCAGGCCTTTCTCTAAATGATGCTCTCTTACAATTAAACCGGAATAAAGTAATATTTATGTTTACTGGGCAAGAACCTACAGAAGATCAAGTTCCTGGAACAGTACTTTCCCAAGTGTGGCCTGCTGCTCAAGAAGGCGGCGTAGCTCTGTACACAAGAGTGAATGCTGTAATAGCAATGCCTACAGGAGTTGTTGACGGTCTTGTATATGGAATACTTAGTGAAACACTTCCACAGTATCCATATGCCCTTCAAGTAGAACTAACAGCAAGCCCTCCCGAAGGGGATTCATATTCAATTGTTAGCTTCTACCACACGGGACGAGAACTAACAATACCGTATGCAGTTCCAGCAGGAACACGATTAACGCTTACATCACAAGGCAATGAAGTGCTAACATATATTGTGCAATAGCAAATAAAAAAGGCTTTCACGCAGAGTGAAAGCCTTTTTTGTATTTATCAGAACAATCCAGAAATATTTCCATCGTCATCTACATCTATCAAACATGCCGCAGGAACCTTGGGTAATCCGGGCATTGTCATAATATCTCCTGCAAAAACAACTAAAAACCCTGCACCGGAATACAGTTGTACGTCTCGAACTGGAAACACATAATCACTAGGAGCCCCTATAAGTGACTTGTCATGACTAATTGAATTTTGCGTTTTTGCAACACAAATAGGAATATTCCCATATCCCGCCTCGGTATATTCCTGCATTTTTCTAAGTGCCATTGGAGAAAAATCAACACTTTTTGCCCTGTATATATTTATAGCAAGTTTTTCAATTTTACATGCAAAGGAATCCTCAAGTGCATATATTGGCGTAAAAGTAGCCTTTTTGTTTTCTATGATACCAACAACGGATTTTGCGAGTTCAACAGTTCCCTCACCACCTTTTTCCCATCCTTCACTTACAATACACTCAGCACCAATATTTTTACAAAAATTTATAACAGCATCTATTTCGGTTTGCGTATCCAAAGAAAATTTATTTAGAGCAACAACAGACGGAACTCCAAACATTGAAATATTCTCAATATGCACTTTTAAGTTTTTAAATCCTTGTGCTACAGCATTTATATTTTCAATTAACAAATCGTCCTTTTTTACACCACCATGCATTTTTAGAGCACGAATAGTTGCTACTATAACAATTGCACTTGGCTCTATTCCTGCGGAGCGACACTTAATATCCATAAATTTTTCTGCTCCCAAATCTGCAGCAAATCCTGCCTCTGTTACAATGTAGTCACCTAAAGCAAGTGCACTTAATGTTGCATTTACGCTGTTACAACCATGTGCTATGTTTGCAAAAGGTCCACCATGCACAAAGGCTGGTGTTTTTTCAAGTGTTTGCACAAGGTTTGGTCGAATTACATCTTTTAAAATTGCAGCAATAGATCCTGAAACACCCAAAGACCCGAGTGTAACAAAATCTTTTTTGTAATTTTTTGCAATTGTTATATTATTCAAGCGTTCTTTTAATTCATTTATTGTCTTTGAAAGGCACACGACTGCCATTATTTCACTTGCCACTGCAATTGAAAAATGATCCTCTCGAGTTATGCCATCGGTAGTTGCCCCCAAACCAATAACAATATTTCGCAAAGCTCTGTCGTTTAGGTCAACACAGCGTTTCCAGGTAATAGTTTTTGGATTAATATTGAGCTCATTTCCTTGCTGTATATGATTATCAATGAGAGCAGCTATAAGATTGTTTGCAATAGAGATTGCATGAATATCACCAGTAAAATGAAGATTTATGTCTTCCATGGGAACAATTTGAGAATAACCACCTCCACAAGCTCCTCCCTTCACACCAAAACAAGGTCCTAAAGATGGTTCTCGTAACGCTATTACAGATTTTTTTCCTATATGGCGGAGTCCATCTCCCAACCCAACGGTTACAGTTGACTTACCTTCTCCCGCAGGAGTTGGGGTAACTGCTGTAACTAAAATAAGTTTACCACGATTATTAGCTGGTGTTTTTTGCAATTCTTTTAGTTTTTTAAGAGATAATTTTGCTTTAAAACTGCCATACAAATCAATATCATTTTCAGAAAGAGCAAGATTTTTTGCAATTTCCGTAATCACCTGCATTTCATTTTTTTGTGCAATTTCAATGTCCGAGAGTACTTTCATGTTGCTTTTCTCCAAAAACATGTTCAATTATTACTTTTGCGACATTTTCACCATCCATTGCAGATGAAACTATTCCACCTGAATAACCGGCTCCTTCTCCTGCAGGAAAAACTCCTTTTAATACAGGATTTTCACATAAAGTAGAATGTCTCAAAATTCTAATAGGTGTAGATGTTCTTGTTTCTGGTGCAATTAATACAGCATCATTGCATATAAAGCCTTTCATTTTTTTATTAAACTCGTGGAAAGCTTCTTGTAGGCGAAGTGAAATATGTTCAGGGAGCCACAAGTCTAAACGTGAAGACACTAACCCAGGTGCATATGATGTTTCAGGAAGTGTCTTTGAAAGTCTTCCCTCTAAAAAATCAATAAGACGTTGTGCAGGTGCTGTCTGTGAATTTTTCTGTTTTCCCTTCGATGATTGCTTAAAAGCCTCTTCTTCTATATTTTTTCTAAAATTTAGTCCCGCAAGAACGTCGTTTCCAAACTCTGAAGGTACATCTTCAGGTCTAGTTTCAACAACGATAGCAGAGTTTGACCAAATAGAATTTCTCTTTGAAGCAGACATACCATTTACGACAAGGTGAGTAGAATCACTTGAAGATGGAACAATAAAGCCACCTGGACACATACAAAAAGAATACACACCCCTTCCTGCAATTTGTGCGGTTAGTTTATACTCCGCAGAAGATAAAGTCTCTTCATCTTTTGCTTGTCCATATTGGATTTGATCAATAACAGCTCTCGGATGTTCTACCCTTACACCAATTGCAAATGTTTTTGCTTCCAGGGCTTGTTGTAATACATACAAAACATTATCGCTAGTAACACTTGCATGAGTAACTGCAGCATTCGCAACGAGCCTATAAATATCATCTGCGGAATGTCCGGTTGCAAGCATTACCGTTTTTGCGTGAATTGTATCTTTTTTGTTTGTTTTTGTGTGCTCGGTGTGCACAGTCTGTATGTGATGGCTTTCGTCAAAATCAAACCCTATACACTTTGTATTAAAATGAATTATTCCACCGAAAGAGCGAATTGTTGCCGTAATAGAACTAATAACTTCCGGCAATTTTTCTGTTCCTATATGAGGATGTGCATCTGAAAGTATGGATTTATCGGCACCATGATAATGAAGAATTGATAAAACACGGGAAATGTCTCCCCGTTTATTTGAACGAGAATACAATTTTCCATCAGAAAAAGTGCCTGCCCCGCCTTCTCCAAAACAATAGTTTGAATTTTCGTCAACGGTTCCTGTCCTACTAATTTCTGCAATATCACTTTTTCGCTCTGAAGTTTCACAGCCTCTTTCAATAATAATTGGCTGAATTCCTTTTTCTAAAAAAGCAAGAGCTGCAAAAAGCCCTGCAGGTCCTGCACCTACAATAACAACTTGCTTTTCTGTATCAACCTTTTTCCATTCTGGAGTAAAACTATCCGTCGGTGTTTCTCCAACATACACAGCATATCGTATATGAATTTTTACATCTTTTCTACGTGCATCAATCGATTTTTTTTTACTCACAATTGCAGAAACTTCTGAACTGCTAACATATGTTCCACTATCACTTAATATACGTAATATTCTTTTTTTTACAAGCTCTTTATCCTCTTCTTGACCAGGATAAAGGGTAAGCATTACTTCATAAACCATGACAATAGTATACTTTAAAAAAAGAGTTTTTTCAACTAAAAAGAAAAAAAATAGCTATTTATTAAGTGCGAAGAGCTGCCTTTGTATCTACAATTCGGCGCATATCCACAATATTATGAACAATCATATATGTATCAAAGACTTCTACTTTTCGCTTTTCAACAAATTTATTTATCTCATCTCGTGCAACATCAAAAGGAAGACCAGCCCAATGAGCTAAGTCTTGAATTGACAACTTAAACTGTCGAGTCCTATCAAGTGTTTGAGGATTTCTATTCATTTCATCGAACATTAAGAAAACATCTGCAATTCGTGCTTGTAAATCTTCAATAACAAGTATTTTGAATCGCCTCTTTTGATCATAAATTCGTTTACAAAATAATTTTAAAAGAATAAGTGCTATTTGAGGATTTCCCATTATAAGAATTTCAAAGTTTTCTTTATTAAACTCCAATACAACAACTTTGTTTAATGCCATTGCTGTAGCTGAACGAGGTGTGTTTTCCAAAATAGCCATCTCTCCAAAAAACTCAGATGGTTTAAGAATATCTATATTCTTCTTTGAACCTTTTACACACTTAACCAATTGTACTTGCCCAGATTGAATTAAATAAAAACAATCGCCGGGTTCATATTCTGAAATAATTACAGCTTCGGGCTCAAAAGTTTTGGCAAACCTAGAGAATGCTGGCAAAGAAAACTGTTTTAAGGCAGAAGATGCACTTGAGTTTCCATCATCTGAATCTTCATCCTGAACTACTTTTTTTGCTCGTCCTCCTTGCAAATCTAAACGGCGTTGCGAAGATGCATACAATTTTGCAACTGATTCTTTTTTTGAGGTAGTAGGAAAGCGAGATAAAAGTTTTGTACAAACGTCACAACATGCTCTATATTGCTCATCATCAAAAAAACTTTGAGCTACAGAAAGCATGCCACTTGATTGGTCAATATCGACATCACTTTTTAAAATAGATTCTGTTTTTTTATGTATTGCTCGCAATTGATTTGAAAAAACGCGTAGCATTTTCATGATAACTTGCTTGTTTCCGCTAAACATTTTTTCAAATTCTTGCACCGATAATGCAATTGCACTAGCCTCTGTTACGACAGTAGCTGTTTCTTCACGAGGAAAATGCCCTAAAGCAGATTTTACACCAAAAAACTCTCCTTCTCGTATATGTTCAGTTGCAGGGATATTTGTTTCGATATCAGTAGTGGTTAATAAAACCATACCCTTTTGAAGAATAAAAATACGGTCATCCATGTCACCTGAGAAATAAATGATAGATCCTTTTGTATACTGCATTGCCTTTGGCATTTTTCTTACCTCTATTATTATTGTATCACATAATTCTAAAAAAGTCATTATATCATAAAAATAAATTTTATGATATAGTTATTGTATGATTGACTTACACACACATTCAAGTGCCTCTGATGGCTCACTAACACCTAGCACCCTTATTGCCTATGGAGTCTCTAAAGGTATAAGCGTTATGGCTCTTACCGATCATGACACCATTGCAGGCCTTGCAGAAGCAAAAAGTGCCGCAAAAACACACAACATAGCCTTTATACCCGGAATTGAATTAAATATCCAATGGCCAACAGGAGAATTTCATCTACTTGGTTTAGGAATTAAATCTCCGAGTCTATCTCTACTAAACATTATCGCATTTTTACGCAAAGGACGCAATACACGAAACGATGAAATCGTAAAAAAAATGCAATCTAATGGCATAAATGTTTCTGTGGAAGAATTAAAAAATATGTTTTCCACGGAGTCATTAGGACGCCCTCACATAGCTGACTTTTTAGTCTCTAAAAAAATTGTAAAAACGCGCCAACAAGCATTTGATAAATTTCTTGCTAGAAACAAACCCTTTTATATTCCTAGAACTGGTGCAAACTTAGACGAATCAATTATCGCAATCAAAGAAAGTGGGGGCATACCAGTTATAGCACATCCATTATCACTGTACTTATCGTGGGGAAAAATTGAAGCTGTTTTACAAGATATTTTTGATAGAGGAGTAGAAGGGCTTGAAGCATGGCATCCAGGGGTGCGCATTGTAGAGGCAAAACGACTGGAGGAAATGGCAAAACGCATAGGATATTTTATAACTGCTGGTAGTGACTTTCATGGTGAAAATGTACGCCAAGACAGAAAAATTGGAAAGACCAGTGGCGGTTTAAAAATAGAAGACAGGTTTTGGACTCAAGAATTAAAGCCCTTCTTAGATGCATTAGAATAAAAAAGCACATTTTTTTGCATTTTTTTTCTTAAATTTATAAAATTTTTCACACAAAAAAGCTAATAATATTGTATATCTTTTTGTGGAGAAAATAATGAATGTAATTAGTTTTTCGCCCTTTGGATACGAAGGTGCTTTGGTTTCAATTGAAGTAGATTTAAGACGTGGAATTCCACTTGTTGAAATTGTAGGTCTTGCAGACAACGCCGTAAAAGAAGCTCGAGAAAGAATGCGGGCAGCCATACGAAACTCAGGCTTCGAATTTCCACTCGAACGGGTTTTAATTAGCTTGTCTCCCGCTGATGTAAAAAAAGAAGGGGCAGGATTTGACCTTGCAATTGCATTAGCAGTATTACAAGAAAAACTCAAACTCGAAAACGACACTATTCCCGAACAAAACGATTTTCACAAAAATACGCGTATTCTTGTAATGGGAGAACTAGAACTATCAGGACGCGTTAGACCAGTACGAGGTGTTCATGCGGCTTTATCAACATCAACCGAAAATGGAATAGAATTTTGTGTTATTCCCGAAGAAAATGCTCAAGAAGCAGCAGGCTTAAAAAATATCCGAATTTTTACCGTTAAAAATTTACAAGATGCATACCAACTATTAATCAAACTACATTCTAAAAGTTTTTATGAAAAACTAGTTACAAAAAACAATTACACTGATTCCGAAAAAAGCATAGAAACAGTTGACTTTTGCGATTGTGATGATATGTTTGATTACAGCACTGTAAAAGGGCAGGGTTTCTTTTTGCGCTCTTTGCAAGTAGCCGCAGCAGGATTGCACAACCTTATTGCCTATGGGCCACCAGGATGTGGAAAAACACTTGCATTGCAACACTTTCAATCTCTTTTACCTCTTCTTACAGTTGACGAAGCATTACCAGTAACTAGAATTTACAGCATTGCAGGGAAATTAATTCCAGGTGAAAGCCTTTTGATAATACCTCCCTTTAGAATGCCTCATCAAAGTTCAAGCCTTGAAGGTATGATTGGAGGAGGTCCAAACTGTAGACCAGGAGAAATATCGCTTGCACATAACGGCATTCTTTTTTTGGATGAGGCCTCTGAGTTTAAAACATCTGTTTTACAAGCACTGCGAGTACCGCTAGAAGATGGACGTGTTACGCTAAGCAGAGCCGGTAGAAGCACAGAGTTTCCTGCTCGCTTTCAATTATTAATTGCATCAAATCCTTGCCCATGCGGTAATTTTGGGTCTCCTGATAAAGTTTGCCTTTGTAGCGCTCGAGCGGTAGAACAATATTGGAGACGTTTTTCAGCTCCCCTTCTTGATAGAATTGATATTCGAGTTTCTTTAGGAAGGGCAAATTTAGATAGTCTTCACACAGAAGAACCGCAAATATTTATGAGCACAAAAAAACTACGAGAAGACATTAGAACCGCTACAATAATGCAAAGAAAGAGGCAAAACAAAGCTAACAGTTATTTAAGCCCAATAGAATTAAAAAAATATTGCATTATTGATGATAAAACAGAAACCTTTTTAAATACAGAATCACTTCGACATGGCTTTTCAGCACGTGGACTACACGCCTGTATAAAAGTTGCACGAACTCTTGCAGATATGAGTGAAAGCGATTCTATTCTTTTTTCACACATGCAAGAGGCGGTTCACCTTCATAAAAATGAGGGAGGCCCTAACTTTATGTTTTAATCTACTTCGATGAAGTTTGCACCAAGTTTATTCATTGTGTCAAAAAAACCAGGAAAGGATACTTCGTGACATTCAAAGTCATTAATAAAGACTTTTTCACCTTCTGAAAGGCCTAGTGCTAAACAGGCAATAGACATTGCAACACGATGGTCATGAAAGCTTTCAACTTCCCCACCATGCAATGAAAAGTCCTTGTTTTTTTCACCATTTGAATCAATTGGCGAATGTCCTCTAATTATTAGAAAGTCTTCACCTTCTTCAATATTTGCACCAAGTTTTTTTAACTCGCTTGTCATAACAGTAAGTCTATCTGTTTCCTTTTTTCTTCCAACCCCAATATCTTCAAGTATGACAGTCCCTTCCACAAAGCACGCAATTGCAGCAAGTGCACATATTGCATCAGGATAGCCCGAGCAATTAATGCGAAGCTCCTGTATGTTTTTTGCAACAGCAAGTCGTCCATTAATCCACCCATTTTCTGTATTTTGAACAATTGAATGGGTTCCCCCGCGCACAGCAAGTGTTTTTTCATCGTTATTTAAAACAATGTCGGCACCAACCGATTGCAATACTGCAACAATAACGTCGTCGCCTTGTGTCCCTGATGTGTCTATCTTTTCAATAACAATGCTACTCCCTGATACAAGAGCTGCAATTAACGGAAACGCAACAGCTTCCCAATCAGATGGAACAGGAACATTAAAACCCCTAATTTCATGAGCTCCTGAAACTGAAATTTTTTTATAATCTTTGCTTATTGAAACAGGTATGCCAGCACCTTCTAGCCAGTGCTTTGTCATTTTTAAATATGGTGTTTCTTTAGGATCGGTTAGCTCAATATTTGTTGTTCCTTCAATCATAGAAGCTGCCATCATCATACCGCTAATATACTGTGATAAGCGCCCATCAGTTTTAATAGTACTTGCTTTTATTGGTCCTTTAATCAAAATAGGCGGAGAATCCATTTCCGGACGACTTATGTGAACCGTAGCACCCGCTTGTTCTAAAAGGCTTGCAAGGTGTTTTACAGGGCGATTTCTAATTGATTTATCTCCAGTAAAAACACTCCATCCTTCAAAGGTTGCAGCGATTGGACTCAAAAAATACAGTACAGATCCAGAATTCCCTACATCCACAACGTTATCAGGGAGATGAACTTTTTTCCCTGCCCCTTCAACTATCCATACATTTGGATTTGAAAAATCTGCTTTTGCTCCAAGCGTTTCTATTGCTTTTGCACAGGAAACACAATCTTCACCTGTTAGGGGATTTTCTATTTCTGATTTTCCATGGGCAATGGCTGCCAAAAGAAGGGCTCTAATTGTATGACTTTTTGAACCGGGAACAGATGTTTTTCCCGTTAATACTGATTTTTGTGCTTGTATTTTCATAATAAAATAATAGCATAGAATAAAAAAATATTCAGCACTTTTTTTATAAATGCTCACTTTTATTTTTAAAAAAGCTGAAAGCCTTACACTCGCACAAAGTCAACAAGCACCTCATCTGCAAAGGTTACAATTGTATAGCATGGTTTGGGATTCCCATCTTTTGGTTTTCCAACACTACCAGCATTAATAAATAGTTTCCCATTTACAATTTTACTGTAGAACTTATGAGTATGCCCAAACACAATAATGTCTTCTGCAATTGCATCCGCAATTTCTTCTTGCTTTTCAGAATCTTCTTCAAAAATATAATCACTGATAGATTTGGGGCTTCCGTGAGTTAAAAGAATTGTTTTATGAAAAAGGTTTAATGTTATTGAGCGTTCAAGTTGTTTTAAATATGTCCTATTTTCATCGCTTATGCCATCATTATTCATATAAAAAGCATGTCCTTCATCATGATTTCCCATGATAGATACAATACCTTTTTCTTTTAAAAGGCTTATAACTTCGTTATCCTTTGTGCCATAGCCTACGGAATCTCCTAAACAATACACATTTGACAAAGGAATTTTTCGATCTTCAATATCTTGCAAAACAGCCCTAAAAGCCTCAATATTTGCATGAATATCTGACACAAAAACAACTCTATTCTCCATATCTTATCCCTTCCATTGGCTCTCAGAATTTGTGTGAACACACAAGGTTCACACTTTACATAATTTTATGTGGTGCGAAACCTAGGTGTTTCGCACAATTTTCGCAATATCGTGTCTAAACATTTTTCCATCAAAATGTATTTTTTTAATATCTTCGTATACCTTGTTTCGTGCATTTTCTATTGAGTCTGCAAGAGCCACAACATTGAGAACACGCCCTCCATTTGTTGCAAAGCCTCCATCTACAATTGTAGTACCTGCGTGTAACACCTGGCAATCAATTCCTTCCGCAAAACTAATTGGAATATTTTTTTCATAGTTTTCTG
>CAZUPJ010000009.1:0-17975 GCA_964622185.1 uncultured Treponemataceae bacterium | reverse complement strand
GCTGTACCCCACCAACGGCACAAAGCACTGCCACTGCCCCATCGAGTACGCGTAGTGAGCGCTCAACTTCGGCTGTAAAGTCTACGTGACCAGGAGTATCAATAATATTTATTTGATGATCTTTCCAGTAAGTGGTAGTCGCGGCACTTTGGATTGTAATTCCGCGCTCTTGCTCTTGAGCCATCCAGTCCATTGTGGCAGCACCATCATCTATTTCACCAATTCGGTGTATTTTACCAGTATAATATAAAATGCGTTCTGTTGTTGTTGTTTTTCCAGCATCGATGTGTGCCATGATGCCGATATTTCTCATGTTTTTTAGTCCCATGTAATGAGTATAGCAAATTTTAGATAATTATTCAATTCCTAGTGTACTTATTTACTACCCACACCTTTTATGCTATACTTAAAAAGTGAAAAAAAAGTACTCAAAAAAAGATTCTATACTCAGTTTGATAAAAAGTAGCTACATAAGAAGTTTTTTTATTAAGTATAAATATAGCTATATATTTGGAATTATTTTTTTAGTTCTAATAAATTATTTTCAAACTAGAGTTCCCATTGTTGTAAAAGAAATAATTGATGGCTTAGAAGACACAAACTTTACAATTGAAATACTATATACCCTCCTTTTTTCTATTGGGGCACTTGCATTATTTATTGCTTTAGGAAGAGTTTTGTGGCGACTTTTTATTTTTGGAGCTTCCAGAAAAATTGAAAGAGATATACGAAACGATATTTTTGAACACTTAGAAAAACTTTCGCAGTCGTACTACAATAAACACAAGACGGGCGAAATAATGACATACATTACAAACGACTTAGAGGCCGTAAGAAATTCTATGGGACCTGGAATTTTGCTGATAACGGATGTTGTTACCCTCCTTGTGTTAACTCTTTTCAACATGTTTGTAAACATCAATGTTACACTTACCATAGCAGTAATTATTCCTCTTTCTCTAATAACAGTATCAGCTTCTACCTTAGGAGGTTTACTTTTTAAGCGGTTCGCACATAGACAAGAATCCTTTTCAGTTATTTCAGACTTTATGCAAGAAAATATATCGGGAATTAGAGTTAGTAAAGCCTTTGTTCAACAGAAAAAAGAAATTGAAGCATTTAATGTGATTAACAATGCATATTTAAAAAGCAATATGAAACTTATGCAATTAGATTCTGCGATGCGGCCACTAATGCGCACTGTAGCAGGTATGGCCCTAGCTGTAGCAATTGGATACGGAGGCTATTTAACATCACAAGGAATTATGACTATTGGTAGTCTTATAGCTTTTTTTGAATATTTAGGTATGCTCGTGTGGCCTATGATTGCAATTGGTATGGCAATAAACAATATAACGAGAGGCTCTGCTGCATTAAAACGGATTGAATCTGTACTACACGAAAAAATTGATATAAAGGATACTATACACGCAAAAAATATAGAAAACTTTAACGGTAGTATCGAGATAAAGAATCTATCTTTTACATACCCTAATACAGAAAAAGAAGTACTTAGTAACATTTCCATTTCTGTTAAAAATGGTGAAACGCTCGGTATTGTTGGTAGAACAGGAAGTGGAAAAACAACATTGGTAAACATATTATTACATTTGTACAACGTTGAACAAAATACAGTCTTTATTAGTGATCAAGACATACATGACATTCCTTTAAAGAATCTCCGTCAAAACATTGGCTATGTACCACAAGATATTTTTTTATTTTCAGACACCATAACTAATAATATTATGTTCAGTGATAATAGCTATTCGTTTGAAGAAGTAGTTGAAGCTTCAAAATGTTCGTGTATCCATGAAAATATTTTAGATTTTAAGGATGGATACGAAACGCTTGTAGGAGAAAGAGGAGTTACCCTTTCTGGTGGCCAAAAACAAAGAGTTTCAATTGCAAGAACATTAATAAAAAATAGCAAAATTTTAATACTGGATGATTCTCTTTCTGCAGTTGATACCGACACAGAAGAAAAAATTCTAAAAAATTTAAGAGAAACGAGAAAAGATAAAACCAATATTATTATTGCACATAGAATTTCAACCATTCAAAATGCACATGCAATTATTGTCCTGGACGAAGGTGAAATAATTGAAAGAGGAACTCATGCAGAACTAGTTGCTCTTAATGGCCTATATAATTCACTCTATCAAAAACAGTTATTAGAAAAAAACATAAATGAAGAAGAATAAAAAATGGCAAAGAATGTAAAAAAACAATCGTACTCTTATTCACAAAAAACTCTAAAAAGAATGCTTACATATGCTAAGCCTCATTTTATGTGGTTTTTCATTTGCCTTGTACTTATTGTGTCTATTGTAGCACTTGAACTATATCAACCCATTATTTTAGGTACAGCAACAGATTATATAATTGCAAATGCTTCTTCTAACAACGCCGAAAGAAATAGTCAAATATTTTTTTTAGCGGGTCGATATTTTGGCATTGTCTTACTTAGTGCTATACTTACATATGCACAAACAATGATTCTAGCGTTTATTGGCCAAAAAATCATTTTAAACATACGTCTTGATGTTTTTAAACACTTACAAAAACTGTCGTTAAAATTTTTTACTAATAATCCAATTGGCGTTTTAGTTACACGGGCAACTAATGATATTGAAGCATTAAATGAAATGTACACAAGTGTAATTGTAAATATGGTAAAAAGTGTTTGTATGCTTGTAGGAATTATTATTACCATGCTTCTATACAATATACAACTTTCTCTTATAACATTTTCAATTATTCCTTTCATTATTATTACAACAGTTATTTTTAGCTTTGTCTCAAAAAGAATATATAGAGCTGTTAGAGTAAAGATTTCTGAATTAAACGCTTTTGTATCTGAACATGTTTCAGGAATAAAACTTGTACAAATTTTTTCTGTAGAACAAGCAATTTTTAAGAAGTTTAAGTTGGCAAGCGAAAGTTTAAGGCTTAAGTATGCAAAACAAGTTGCTATGCATGCCTTTTATAGCCCCACTTCATTTATATGTAATATTGTTACATTAATTATGCTTATGTGGTTTGGCGGAAAAATGGTTATAGCTGGGGAGATTACTATAGGAACCATTGTAATTTTCCAACGATATATAAGCAAGTTTTTTGAACCCATTCAAGAGTTTTCAGAGCAATTCAATATAATACAATCTGCTTCAGCCGCAGCAGAAAAGATTTTTACACTTTTAGATGAAAAGCCTGAGATAGAAAATACTGATAATCCAATCGAACTTACAAATATTCAAGGAAACATTGAGTTTAAAAATGTTTGGTTTGCATATAAAGAAAATGAATGGGTACTTAAAGATGTTTCCTTTAAGGTACAGCAAGGGCATGAAGTAGCCTTTGTCGGGAACACAGGCTCTGGAAAAACAACAATTTTACTTTTACTTGCACGCTACTACGATATTCAAAAAGGCGAAATATTTATTGATGGTATAAACATTAAAAACATAAAGATTAACAGTTTACGAAAAAACATAGGTCAAATGATGCAAGATGTATTTTTATTTACGGGCGACGTCAAAAGCAACATACGGCTTCGAAATGATGAAATAAGCGATGAAGATGTAATAAAGGTTTCAAAATATGTAAATGCAGACACATTTATTTCCCAGTTTAAGCATGGTTACAATGAAAGCGTAACAGAAAGAGGATCTACTTTTTCAGTAGGACAAAGGCAGCTTCTTTCATTTGCAAGAACTCTTGCCTTTTCACCTGCAATTTTAACATTAGATGAGGCAACGGCAAATATTGATACAGAAACTGAGCTTCTTATACAAAATGCACTCGTTAAACTTACAAATAAAAGAACAACCCTCGTAGTTGCACATCGCCTCTCAACTATTCAACATTCTAATAATATTATTGTTTTACATAAGGGTAGAATTGTTGAACAAGGAACACATCAAGAGTTGCTAAAAAATAAAGATTTATATTATAAATTATATACTTTACAGTACAATTAATAATTGTTTAAGGAATACATCTACTTCGCCCCTAACTCTATTTAAAAAGTCTTGACGAAGATTTGTACCTTTGTGTGCATCAGGAAAGTGCATATACAAATAGCTACATTCTTCCAGTAGTTCTAAAAGTTTTTTTTCATTTAATACTACTTTTCCAGTCAACATATTTTTGATTTCTTCAAGTTTTTCTTTTTCACACTGATAAAATTGCTCAACCACTTTACTATTATCAATATTTTCAAATGCATTTTCGTATTGCCAGTTTACAGAATATTTTGATAGTATTCTTTCCGCTTTTTGCTCATTACAATAAAAGCTATTATTAACCATTCCGTACTCTGACAAATTAAAAAGATTTTCTACATTCTTGTATCGCTCATTAAAAAGATCTGTATACACTTTAAGGCCAGAATCGCTTACTAAGTTTTTGCTCGAATTTTTTACCTCAAAAGTTCCATGTCTAAAACTCATTGCTACATTTCCAACGGGTAATAGTTTATTAGAATTATTTAGTGATTCTCTTACATGAGGACTTTCTTTCGCATGGGTTTTCCCTACAGGAAAAGCAAAATCAAGACCTGTAAAAAACACAGGTGTATCAACACTGTTTCTTAAAAATAATGCAAGCTCTACAGCAGTAAGACCCACTGAGCCAAGAGGCGGAAGAACAAGCATACTTGGGAATAGCTTTTTAATCCGCTCCAACAGTGCGCTTTTAGTATATTCGGACAAAAAGAGTGATACATTTGTAAAAAGTTTAAAAACACTTGGGCGTGATGCAATGTCTGCAAAAAAAAGTACATCCTTATTTTCTAAACCTATAAATGCTTTGTCAGTTGCAAACTGCCCCTCCAAACTTACAATTGCATCAATTTTAATACCTTGTGATGATAAGCTCTGTACTGCTGCAGCAATGGATAAAACATAAAAGTAATTGTTATGTTTCTTTATAAATGAAATCGTATCATCAAGGGAGGTTCCTGCTCCAACAACGAGAATTGGTTTTACTATACACTGTTTCACAGCAGTAATGCTATGCGAAAGATTTCTTACATTTACAAGTGTATTTTTTGAAAAAAGTTTTCCAAGCTTTACTAGTGTCATTCTATTTTTCCAAAACTGCGAAATTGAATTTTGTGTATAGTGGACAACCGAAGAATAAAAGTCTCTGTGCAAATTTACTTCACTAGATGCTTCAAAAACAATTACACGCTTAAAACCAGAAATATTTGGTAGCTCCTTCCCTTGCATTCTTGAACTATTTGGCATTCCTTCCAAGAGTAATGATATATCTGTTTCATTTTCTATACAGATACTTGCAAAATTTTCACTTTGTAACGATTCACCTATTTGAGAATGAAAAAAATCATACAGCATTGTGTCATGCTCAACGGCAAGCGCAAAACAATTCTTTATAGAGTCATCTTTAAGTTTTTTAATTATTGCAGTAACGGGAAATTCTAATACTGGAGATATACAAACTATTAGACTTTCGTCTAAAATTGAGGTTGTATGCAAAACTGAAGTAAATGCTTTTTGTGGATCGAAGCGTGAAAAAAGATGTCTATTCTTATATAAAACAGAAACACCCCGAGCGGTTTCTACCAAACAGGGTGCTTCATTTATGTCTTTCACAAAAAACTCGTTTTACTTTTTATTATAGAAAGTACTCTAGAAGCACAGGGAATAAATTATTTTCAAGTTTTTCACTTCCCATAAAGAAAGAAGTAATATCACTAGAATCAAATTGTTGTGTGTAATACGGATACATAAAATTTAATGTTTGATCTTCTTCGTTGTCTATTTCAGTTTCTACGACATTAGAAAGTACTACAATATCATTTCCAAGTACAATGGGTTCTGAATATTGGTTTTCTTGCAATGAAAATGCAATTTCAAAAAAGTTTTCATTTGATTGCGCTTGTGCCAACTGTGTAGCTGAAGAAGTAGGTAATGCATCCAAAAGTGGAACGCTCATATAATTTACAGGAAATGAACTAATCTCTATGTTTTCTGCGCCATATAATGCTAAGGCGGCATCATAGCCCAACATTACAGCATCAATGTTAAAATCTTTTGATAAGTTAATAAAATAATCTTCAATAACACCTGCTTCATAAATAGTTAAATATGAATATACTGAATCAATAGCAGCATCTTCATCAACATTTATTGGCATTGGATTTGCTGTAACAGAAAAAATTGAATATCCTGAGGTTGTTTCAATTACTGAACTAACATTCCCACTTGTAAGTGAAGTTAGTGTATTAAAGGCATCCTCGCCTTTAATAATATCTCTTAACTGATAATGTAAAGAGTCGTCTAATTTTCCTGTATCATTTGAATATTGGTCTATTGAATATTCTGCTATAGCATCCGAAAAAGTTAGCTCATTATTTGCGATGCGACCTGCTACATTATTAGCAGTATTTTCATCATTCACTGTAATTACATCCATCGAGTACGTTGTAAAAAGCTCTGCATTGTTTTCTGCAAATGCTATAGTTTCTTCTCTTGGATAACCTTCTTTATTAAAACTTACCATGTTAAATGAACGTTGGTTTTTATTCATATTCTTTACAAAATCAATTTCATTTTGCGAAATTTTTATATTTGTGTAATCATCTGCATAACGCATTCTTTTTATTGATTCTATTGTATAATCTTCAATGAGTAATTTTTCACCATCAGACGCTTGCTGAAAAAGCAATTCAGAATATACACCATTTTCATCTAAAAAATATTGAACCATTTCACGTTTTACAAGCGATTCAGGTGGAATATAACCAGATTGTTCTACTTCATCTGAGAACGCAAGTGTTAGCACACTGTCATTAAATGCTTGTGTCATAGCCTGAAACATAGGGTCGCCTTGTGTTCCTGAGCTTTCCAGTTGATCTATATAATATTCTGTAATATTTCGGAACTGTTCATCATATACAATACTAGTTCCATTGTAAGAACCTAAGTCGGGCATTGCTTGATTTTGTGAAAGTAAACCTGGTGAAAATACAAATGCAATTGCAATTATTATAAGAAGTAGGACAGAACCAGCATATAGAACAGGATTTTTAGTTTGCTTTGTGTGTTCTTGCTTTAACTTATCATTATTTTTTTTGTTCATAGTTATTTAACCTTATTATATCAAATTTTGTTTGTTATACCTTTACGTCATCCTCGCTAGGCTCTAAACCAACAGAACTATTTTAACATTCTGTTAGAAAACTGTCAAGGATTAGTGTACTTAATTATATTAATTTCTAGAGAAAAGCAGATAGGGCTATTTTTTACAATGACTATCCATATTTATATTATATGAACTTTTCAGAAATAAATATTACTTGCAAATATTAGTAAAAAATATTTTAAAATTGCCAACCTATATTTAATGAAGGTGAAACCAATTGCGTGACATTATTTGTTGCAAAGCTAACAAAATAATCAGCACCCACCTCTATAAATAATCTATTTGACAAATAAAACTGTAATGAAGCAGCTGCTGTAGCACCTATCCCTAATACATTTAATGGATCTGACTCCACCGCATTTTCGAAAACAAACCTCGATTGGACAAAAAGTACGGCTCCACCACCAACACTAAGATCTAGGATAATTCTCTTTTTAATTATAGGATATTGATATACAAAACTTAAATTTGCTGGAATTATATGTGTTGATACTTTATATACATCAAATGAACTGTCCATCATAAACCAATGCCCACCAAGCTCCAAACCGATATGACCAAAATTCCGTTTTAAGGGAATATATGTTACCTTTAACCCTGCTCCAAAAGGTAATATTGAATCTTGAAAATAGGAACTAACCTCCCCCGGGATAATATATCCAAAGTTATAGCCAGCTGTAACGTTTAAGTCGTACGGCTTTAAGAATTTAACAGTAAAAGGATCTACTTTAGCAAATAAACCACCTGGGTTTTCTGCTGTAAATACATATTCTCCAACATCAATTTCGTCTATATCAAATTGTATTCGAGAGCTATTCCTATTTTGCTCAAGAACTGTTCCATATGTAGTTCTTTCAGGATTACCTGGGATTTCCAAATAAAATACGGTATCTTCAAGTACATTTTCGCTGTCAAAGGAAAATATTCCTGATTGCTCTTCATCAAGATAAATCAATCCAGGGCTTAAATTATCTATACTTGGTTGTATTGCCTGAAAAATCTCAAGCTCAAATAAGGGAGACTCAGCTTCAAGTAAATCTAAAAAATTGTATACCAAAACTTTATAACGATATGTTCCAGAAAATAAAGACACTTCTACTTCATTTACATCTGAATTATATGTACCTACATACTCCCAACTATCATTATCCAATTGTTGCTCAATAATTACTTCGTAGCGTAATGCGTATTCAGTTTCTTGCCATGACAAGGTTTGAATAAAAATAACGCCTTCTTCATTTTCTTGAATATAATAATCTTTATCCTCTTCAACCTCTAAAACAATCGCTTCTGTTTGTGGACTATTGAGATCTGAATCTTCATTTAGAGCTTCTTGTGAAAACACAAGTGTCGTAGAAAAAGTAATTAGGGAAATACAAGATATAATTAAATGAATCTTCCAGCGATGAGAACTATAGACCATATAATTCTCCAGTTGTTTGCTCGCTCGGACCTGAAATTGACGGAAGATCTACAATAAAGTCTTTTTCTTCTCTTCTACCTCTTCTAACTATGGCTCCGTTTGGTAATCTCATAATTGCTTCGAGCGACCATGTAAAGTTACCCTTACCAATCATAGAAAAATCTTCAAAGCGATACGATGTGGCATCATTTATTGTCTCTTCAAACATAGTTGCTCCGGTAGTATCAGTAATTCTAAATACATACCCATCGGCTTCATCAACTGCATTCCAAGAAAAGTCAATATGTCTTTGTTGTCTAAAAAATTCTACGTTTAGCGTTTGTAAAGTATCTGGTTGAACACCTTGTAAAATGTCAAAAGGTTCAATAGGTGTAACTACAAAGCTAGATGGTTCTAAAGGTGTTATATCAAAACCTTCTGCGGTTTGTGCAATAACAGTCCAATACCATGTACCATCTGGCAAAGCAGGCAAATTGAATACTGTAGAAGGATTTTCCTCGCTAATATACATTGACCTTTCCACAGGCTCTATTCCAACAGAACGATCATCGAAATCTAAGCCTAAATTGTTTGATGTAAGTATCAATCTCGATGTTTCAGGTTGTTCAACGCTGCTCCACTCTAAAGTACCCGGTCGTATTATTGCATCCAATCCATCTATTGAGGATCCATTATTTGGAGTATTTAAGCTAATAGGAACTAAATGTTTCATATCAAATGACAGCACTGTTAATAAACCAGTTTTTCTACTTGACATATCAGTTTCAGTTGCCATTGCGCGTAAGGTGAGGACATATCTTCCATCAGATAAATCTTCCATGTCAACACTAATTGCAGTGTTTTCGACAATTAAATTCTCATAAACTGGTGTATTTTGGTCATCTGCACTAAAAAGTCTAACTTGGTAATATTGTGCACCATTTACAGCATCCCATTCAAAATCGACAGGTGTAAATGGTCTTACAACCACATTTGAGTTATTTTGAACGTTAGTAACATTTACCTTGTCTAGATAGGAACCAATATGCAACTCTTTTGGCTCTGTTTGATATGTAACAGATGAACCTGATGTATCTGCTATTATACGCCAGTACCAAGTTCCAACTGGTAAACTAAGACCTGAAACAGAGGATGTATTTACAAGTCGTTCAGCATGTATAGTTGAAAAACGATCATCTTGCGATACTTGAAATTTTGTAGTAAAAGGTAAATTAGTTTTCCATGTAAAACTAGTATCTACTACAAGATTTTCTGACAGAGAATATCCATCAGGGGGGAATAAAGTTCTTTGTTCTACTCGCCCTTGAACTGAAAATAGCGAGCGAATTTCACTTTGCGGCGAAATATTTCCCTCAGAGTCTGTTTTTGTAACGCCCCAATACCATTGACCTTCACCAAGTGTTGCAACTTCAGGATATAAAATATAGTAGTTATCGCCAATTGTTTCTTCAACCGTAGGTGAAGAAAGGTTTGCATTTCTACTTATAGCAATAGTGTAATCAGTTGCTTCAAAGTCATATTTCCATGTAAAGTGATACCCAGCTTCTGGTTTTGTAGAATCAATAAATCCACCTTTAAGCGGTAACACTAATTCTGCTTGTGTTAAGCTACCTTGAGCTACAACATCAAAATAATTCACTGCAGAAGTTGCTGAAGTTAGTAATTCTTGCCCCAAAAAACTTGTAGGATACATTGGTGTAACAGTCCAATAATATCTTCCTTCGGTAAGTGAGTTAATAATTACAGAAGGTTGACTTGATGTTTGAGAAATAAGAGGATTAGACATTTGCTCATTATCAGAAACTTCAAACCGCCATGCACGTGCATAGTCATCTTCATTCCACATAAAACGCACTGAAGGAGACTTTGTTCTATATGAAAACTCTGCTCCCTGTGCTGGAACGGTTGCAACTGGCGTGGGCGATTGTACAACTTGTAATTTTCCCGAAATGACTGAAGATTGCGATTGTGTATATACTCTCCAATACCACGTACCTTCACCAATATCTAAAGCAATATTTTCAACATTTGTAAAACTAATTTGCTCAACTATTTCTTCAAAGTTTCGATCTGGTGATGTTTCAAGAATAATATACTCTGATGAATCTATATTTTGTTTTTCCCAGGTAAAGTTGATTGGTATAGCTTCAGATTGAGTAATGTATTTAGCATTACTAGGAGGTGACACAACTGTTAAAGCAGGAGGAACAAACGTATTTGAAGCTTCATCAAATATTACACCTCCACCTTCTGTTATTTCGGTTTGTGTTCCATCTGCCGAAACTAGATTTACTTGTCCACTGGTAACTTGTAGTGAAAGTTGTCCTGCTTGAGCATTTCCCTCTGCATCGGCAGTAGGCGCTACCGCATTTAATTTTGCACCTGCTTCTACTTGTACATTTGCGTTACCGGTTGTGAGCGTCATTCCGTTTGCTGCACCACTTGTGTCAAGTGCAACACCACCACCGGTAAAATCAATAGCTGTTCCTTCTTCAATATCTAGAAAAATTTGGGCAAGTGTTTGCTCATATAAATCGATTACGTTTCCGTCAATAAATGTGACGGTTGCCTCAGATAGTTCGGCAGTTCTAATAATATCTCCATTATATACAGGAGAATTTTGTTTTACTCTATCCCATAAAACCCTGTCTAATAATTTACGTTGAGCAGACTTATATTTAAAAGATATAGTACCTATTGGCTCTTCATTTATTTTATCTAAAGATTGATTCATTACTCCATAAAACAAATCTAAGCTAAAATACAAACCAACAATACATATTATTGTTACGAGAAAATCTTGTATGGTGAATCTTTTTTCTAACTGCACGCTTCCTCCACTTTCATAAGAATAACAAAAGCTACCCTTGTTCACCTATCTTATATTTTTTCTCTTCAGCATCTGCATCAACTTTACTAAAGTCCGGAGTTGGAGTCCCTAGTAAATCTCGAAGCTCTTGCATTGTTTTAGGACCATCTTTTCCAGCTCCTTTAATGTCTGTTACATTTGGCATATTTACAACCGCATAAATAGATACTGGCTTCTCTTTTCCCTTTACGCTAACTGATGGCATTTTTTCAACAATAACATGCTCTTTTACCAATTCGTAAGTATCTTCGGTTATAAGAATATCGGCACCAAATGGTTTTGTTAAGGTTTCTGTACGAGATGCAAAGTTTACAGCGTCTCCAATAACGGTATATTCCATGCGTTCTAAAGACCCCATTTGCCCTGCTACAACAGGTCCGGTGTTAAGACCACAACCAATTTTAATAATAGGTTTTTTATCTCCACCGCGGCCTTCATTAAATTCCATTAAAGAAGATCGCATCATAAGAGAAGCTCGTATACCATTTAATGCATCAAGTTCGGCACTTCCCTCACTAGTAGAAGCACCCCAAACAGCCATAACAGCGTCTCCAATAAATTTGTCAACAGTTCCGTTAGTTACTTTTACACAAGCGACCATCCGTGTCATATAATCATTTAGGAACTCAATAACTTCGTGCGGTTCTAGTTTTTCAGAAATTGCAGTAAAGGATCGAATATCTGAAAAGAATATTGTAGCATTCTTTGTTTCTCCACCCAGTACTAGCTCACCTTTCATGGCTTTGAGCGCAATTTCTTTATTAACAAAACGACCAAACGTTTCAAGTGCGGCACCCATGCGCGTAAAGAGCGACGTTAATAACCCGACTTCATCATTTGTTTTTGATGTGAGCGAAATAACAAAATCGCCTTCCATGATTCGTTCAGATGCAGTTGCAAGCAGTTTCAAAGGTTTACTGATTGATTTAGAAAAGAACCATATAAATAAAACTGATAAACACAAAACCGCCAAAGCTAAGAAAATATTCTGATAAACAGTACTATTTACAGCTTCAAAAACCAACGACGAATCAATTGTTGTAATTACAGCAACATCGGCAATTGACAACTTTGTATATGCACCAAAAAACTCAGTTCCTTCTTCATCGGTAAACACTACTTGACGGTTTGTATCGTTGTTTGTTCGCATTTGTTCAACCAAAGGCAAATTTGACATATTGCCACCAGTTTTCATAAGCTCAAAATCTGGATGAATGAGTAAATCGTTCGTATCATTAATTACAAAAGAGGTGTTTGTTGTGCCACTTCCAAATGTTTCACTTAAGGATTCACTTGAGAAGATAATAACTAATGCCTCACTTTCTCCATCGTCTAACCAAGGATACATGAGTGCTAGAGAAGGTATTCCAAAACTTGAACTTGCATTAACAGCGATTATTTCACCATTTGAGGCTCGTACAATAGAATCTGACACAGAATTTAAAAATGTATCTAAAAGAGCTCTATCCAATTCATTTGCGACAAAAAAGCGATTATTTATAAATTCTACAGAAACACTATTAGAAATTTGAGATGCCGCTGATGGCACTAAGCGTAATACAGCCGCAATATCTTGATTTCTTTCAAAAAATAAATCTGCATATTGATCGGTTAAAACACTTTGAGAACCCATAATTGAAAGTGTATCCATAAGCAAATATGCGTTCGAACGCATGGACAAAAATTCTGTTTCAGCAGCATCGGCAACTTGTTCATTTATGGTGTGGTTACCTTGTTCCGCTGTTAATTGAATATCCCCTCTTACAATCCAAGCTACAAGGCCAGTTACTGTACCTAATGATAATATAACGAGAACTGAAATAATAATAATAAGTTTTAAACTTAATGAATATTTAACTTTTTTTAGTTCGACTTCTGCCATTCGACACCCTCTTCGAATTAGATAAGCTCTTATTTAAAAGAATCTGATAATATATATTTTATTAATTTATGTTATTATTATACAACAATTGCTGAATTTTTGCAAGTACAATATTTATACTTTTTTTAGGAATTTTTAGATATTTTTTTATCTAATTCAATTAAAAAAGTGTATTTCTACTATACTTTTTTAATTTTTTATGCTATATTTCTGCAGTAAGGATGAAAATTATGTATAAAATTATTGAAAAAAGACAGCTATCAAGTGATGTATTTTACTATAAAGTTGAAGCAGCTGATATAGCTAAAAACAGAAAAGCAGGACAATTCGTATTGGTACAATTAGATACCGATTTTGCAGAACGCGTACCTTTGACTATTGCAGATGCAAATACTGAAGAAGGATGGATTGCACTTGTTTTCCAAGCAGTTGGAGCTACAACATTAAAACTATCACACCTTAAAGAAGGCGACAAAATTGGAGCTATTTTAGGTCCTCTTGGTAATCCAACTCATATAGAAAAAAAGGGCACCGTAGTTTGCGTTGGTGGTGGTATTGGTGTTGCACCTCTCTACCCAATTGTGCAAGCACACAAAGCAATTGGTAACAAGGTTATTGTTATTATTGGTGCACGTACAAAAGACCTTATTATTTTCGAAGATGAAATGAGAGAGGCTGCAGATGAGCTTATAATTATGACTGATGATGGAAGTGCAGGAACAAAAGGTCTTGTTACAGAACCATTAAAGAAAATTTGTGAAGAAAACAAACCTGCTGAAGTTGTTGCTATTGGGCCTCCAATTATGATGAAATTCTGTGCCCTTACTACAAAGCCATTTAATGTATTTACAACCGTCTCACTCAACACCATTATGATTGACGGTACTGGTATGTGCGGCGGTTGTCGTGTAACAATTGGCGATGAGACAAAATTTGTATGTGTTGATGGGCCTGAGTTCGATGGTCACTTAGTTGACTGGGACAATATGATGATGAGAATGAGAGCTTTTAAAGAACAAGAAGCAGAAGATTTTCATAAATGTAAAATGGCAGCGCAAGCAGCTTCTTTGTAGACTTGTAATTACTAAAAACTTTGTTAGTTTTCAGTGATTACAGACGAGTTTAAGGCACAACAGAAAAGGCCTTAAACATCGCAACTAAAATTACAGTACATATCCTAAAATTGAAATTTTAGATGTGTTAATAAAAAAAAGGATACGAGTAATGAGTTATGTAGACGCAGCAACCCTTGCAAAAGAAGGGGCAGAACAATATGAAGCAATTAAGGCAAAAATTGAAGATGGAAGTTTAACTCCAAAGGAACGAGCAGGAATTCCAGCTCAAGAAATGCCAACACAAGACCCAAAGGTACGTGCTCGAAAAATGAGCGAAGTTGCTACTGGTTATACAAAAGAACAAGCAATTGTTGAAGCTAATAGATGTTTACAATGTAAAAACGAACCTTGTGTAAAAGGATGCCCTGTAAGCGTACCTATTCCGCAATTTTTAGCCCAAGCATCTTTAGGGAAATTTAAGGAAGCAGTAGATGTTATTAAAACAACTAACCTACTTCCTGCAATTTGTGGCCGTGTTTGCCCACAAGAAAAGCAATGCCAAGCCTTATGTACTGTTGGAAAAATGAATAAAGACATTGAGAAATCTGTTGCAATTGGACGTTTAGAAAGATTTGTTGCAGACTTCGAGAGAGAAAATAATTTACAAACAGTACCATCTGTTGCTGCAGAAACTGGTAAAAAAGTTGCAATTGTTGGTTCAGGACCTGCAGGTCTTACTGTAGCTGCTGACGTTAGAAGAGCTGGACATTCTGTAACCGTTTTTGAAGCCTTTCACAAAGAAGGTGGTGTAATGGTTTACGGTATTCCTGAATTCCGTCTTCCAAAAGATATTGTTGCAAAAGAAGTAGACATGTTACGCCAAATGGGTGTTGAGTTTAGAACAAACTTTTTAGTAGGTAGAACAGGAGCACTTCCTCAACTTTTAAATGAACAAGGCTATGATGCAGCATTTATTGGTTCTGGTGCTGGACTTCCGAAATTTATGGGAATTGAAGGCGAAAATCTTATTGGTGTATTTAGTGCAAACGAATACCTTACAAGAGCAAACCTTATGAAAGCATACAATACAGAAAAAGCTGCAACTCCATTGTATCCTGCTAAAAAAGTATGTGTTGTTGGAGCTGGAAACGTAGCTATGGATGCTGCTCGTATGGCACTTAGACTAGGGGCTGAAGAAGTAAACATTATTTACAGACGTACCCGAAATGAAATGCCAGCCAGAAAAGAAGAAGTAGATCATGCTGAAGAAGAAGGCGTAGTATTTAGATTCTTAGAAAACCCAATTAGAGCTATTGGGGATGAAAATGGTAAAATAATAGCTGTTGAAGCACTTTCATACGAACTTGGTGAGCCAGATGAATCTGGAAGAAGAAGCCCTGTAGCGATAAAAGGAAGCGAACATGAAGTACCCTGTGATGCACTAATTATTGCTCTTGGGAATGGTTCAAATCCACTTATGGAAATGACAACTCCAGGCTTAGAATCTGATTCTAGAGGACGATTAAAAGCAGATGAAAATGGTAAAACTACATACCCTAACGTATGGGCTGGTGGAGACATTGTTTTAGGAGCTGCAACCGTTATTCTTGCGATGGGTGAAGGCCGAAAAGCTGCTGCAAGCATTAATGAGCACTTAGCATAATTGAAACTAGTAGAAAGAAGAGTGCCAGGGATGGCACGATAAAAAAAAGGCTCGAGCAGGGATGCTCGAGCTTTTTTTGCGTTAGGGCGAAGGCGGATATCCTTTTTTGGGACAAAAAAGATTGGAGCCGTAGACCGACGTTAAAAACAGCGATGCTGTTTTTATACGAACGCCCATACTAAATAACAAAGAAAAACAAGTATTCGAGTGGAACTACTACAGCCAACGCGACCATTGAAAAAATCCATCCCGTATTTGCAACATCTCTATCAGCCTTGTAAATTGTTGGCACCAATATAGAATTGAATCCGCATGGTACAAGGGTCATAATTAATATTACGTGTAACACAAGTCCATTTTCGAGATATTGGAGACCAAACGCATACGCCAGTAAGACTGCCACAAGAGGAGCAAAAATAAACTTTACAAGAATAACTGCAATTCCCTCACGTACATACGCCTTAGTTTTACCGAGATCCATTTTAAAGGCTACCGCACTTAAAAGAAAAAACGAAATTAAAGGAATTGCATATTCATTATACGCTCCCATAAATTGAGGTCGTTCGAGTGGGGAAACATTTAAGAGAACCCCAACAAACACTGCAGAAATATAAATAACTATGGATGGATCTTTTAGAAAGTCCTTTATTTTTACCCTGCGCCCTTTTATATTTTCGCCAATTGCTTTTACCATAGGGTAGCCCACGAGATAGTTATAAAACGATTCAAAGAAAATAAACATCGCTGCAATAGCGAACGCCTTTTCTCCATAAAATGAAAAAGCAATAAGTCCACCAATGGTACCGAGGTTTGAAAAGGTAGAAACTGCAAACATAGAAGCCTTTTGTTCACCAGTATGCTTTAACTTCTTTGACACCAAGAGACCAAGACCTCCATTTAAGGCCAATACTATTACACAGATAAATGGCAATATAAATATTGATACATTTGAAAAGTCAATTATCCAATAGGAATTAACCATTACAATTGGGTTAAATCCAAAAAAAGCTATTTTTCTAATACGCTCAATAATAACTTCACTATATCTTTGAACTTTATCATTTTTAGTATTATGCCAAAACTTTAATAGCTGCCCTACAATTACTCCTAGGATAATAATACCAAATGAAAGAATCATTTTTTCCATTTAAACACACCTTTGTTACTTTGTGTAACGTTCTCCGTATTATATAGAGGTTAATAAGTTTGTACAAGCTCTTTTATAATTAGACACCTGCTTAAATCGAATAGCATAGAGCGCCCTATAAAAAAAGCTATATCAGCGATAAAATCATGATATAGCTTTTGATTAAAAGTAAACTAATGTTAAAACTATGCTTTTACTATCGTATTAGCAGCTTCAACAATTTTTTCAACTGTGATGCCTTGTTTTTTAAGTAGTTCATCGTATGGTCCACTTTCACCGAAAGAATCTTGGATACCAATTCGTTTTACTTGGCCTTTTCCTGTTTCAGCTACGATTTCACAAACTGCGCTACCAAGACCGTTTAGAATGTTATGATCCTCAATTGTTACAATTTTTCCACATTTTTCGATTTCTTTTTCAACTACTTCTCTATCAATTGGTTTAATTGTGTGGAAGTCATATACTGAAGCTGAAATTCCTTGTGCTTTTAGTTCTTTTTGAGCATGGATTGCAAGTCTTACAACGTCGCCATTTGCAATAAGTGCAACATCTTTGCCTTCGTTTAGGCAAATTGCTTTTCCTATTTCAAACTCTTGACCTTCATCATAAATGCCTTCTACAGCATCGCGAGTGAAACGAATGTACGTAGCACCATGATCTTTAGCCATACATTCAACTAATTTTTTTGCTGAGTTATAATCCGCTGGCATAATAACTTTCATATTAGGAATAGTTCTCATAATTCCCATGTCTTCAATACCTTGAT
>CAZUPJ010000008.1:0-19288 GCA_964622185.1 uncultured Treponemataceae bacterium | reverse complement strand
ATACGTCCTTAATTTTCAAAAATAATTGGTTTATAATAGCGTAAAAGGGAGGAATTTGCAAGCGTTTGGGCGTTCCCCTCCAAAGGCGGGTCGCTCTTTGCACATTTTTCGCCTGTCGGCTTCATTCCTCGCACGCGGGCGAACATGTAGGGACACCACAACAGATGTCTCGAACGGCTTTGCCGCCCCTACAATAGATAATGCAGAAAAATGGTTCCAGTTTTTTAGAGGTTGTAAATTTCGCCGAAAAATGTACAATTTTAAAAAAAAAGGTATAGAAAACACGAATTTTTGCCGAAAATAAATTATACTGTAATTATGAGAGAAAGTGGAGTACGCAATGGCAAAAGCTATAGATTTTAAATCTCGTCCGAAAAAGGACGCACACAATCACCTCAATTTGGGGATGCGGTATAGCAAGTATGTTCCGTGGGCTGGTTTTTCTATACCAGATTTTCCTCGAAAGCTCACCGGTCTTACCGAAATGCATGAAATTCTTGATGAATATACTCGACCGAGAAGTGCTACGGGAAAAGATGTAGAAGACTTACTTACTATGACTGTTGAAACGGCAATTGATGACGGTGTTACGATTCTTGAGGGCAGTGCAGATATTGGCTTTGTAAATAAATTTGGTAGCGTCGAAAACTTTCTTATGGCAGTAAAAGAAATTAAAGACAAATTTAAAGATAAAATAGATTTTCGCCCTGAACTTGGCATGGGAAAAACATTTGATTTTACATCAATTAAAAAATGGGCTCCTGAGTGTATTGAAAGTGGTATTTTTAAAAGCATAGATTTATACGGACCAGAAGTGCTCGATGATCTTGAAAAGTTCAAGCCACTGTTTAAATTAGCTGAAAAAAAAGGGTTAAAAATGAAGGCTCATTCAGGCGAGTTTTCAGATGCAAAATCCGTACAAGCAGCAGTTGAATTCTTTGATTTGCAAGAAGTTCAACATGGAATAGGTGCTGCAAAAAGTAAATCAGTGATGAAGTTTTTAGCAGAAAATAAAATTCGTCTTAATGTATGTCCACAAAGTAATGTAATGCTTTCTGCGGTAAAAAGTCTTGATGTTCATCCTATTCGAAAGCTTTATGATGCAGGATGTAATGTAACTATTGCAACCGATGACGTTCTTTTTTTTGACAGAACGGTTAGTGAGCAATGTGAAGACTTAGTAAAGATTGGAATGTTTTCAAAAGAAGAGATACTTGATATACTGGATAAAAGTGTTATTGACTAAAAAAGTGACTGTCCAAAAGGACAGTCTTTTTTTATGCTTCTTTTTTCTTTGGAACTTTTATAGTTGCGGCATAAATAGAATTGCATAATCCTAAAATTGCTGAAATAGTAAATAGCACTTCAATGCCAGTTACTCTCCAAATCCAGCCGCCAGCAAGGGCTATAAGCACACTAATAAGATGGTTTACAGAAATTCCTGTAGTAAGTGTTGCCGATAATTCTTCTTTTGACTGCGATAAATCCTTTGCGTACATGCTCGCTGCCATGCTTGCAATTGAAATTACGGTATCAAGAACATAATTCACATACACAACATAAAACGCTATATGTGCAGGGAAAATTCTATGCGAGAACCCATAAAGAACACACACAAGAATTAAGATTAGAGTATCGGCCACCATTACTACTTTATAGCCAACAGAGTCTATAATTCGCCCCATAATTGGAGAAAAGAAAACACAGCACCCCGCACTTATTGCAAGCAATAGTGAAATAGTCGCAGTATCTGCACCATAATGTAGAATGAGAACATACGGTCCAAATGTTAAAAAGATTTGTTTTCTTGCACCATAAAACATTTCTAAAATGTAAAATGTTCTAAACTTTTTTCTTACGTACAGTCGGGGGCGCGGCACATGTATACCATTTTCCTTTACCGAAAAACCCATAAGCACTGCAAAAAGGGCAAGTGCAGCGGAAATAGCAAATATCAATCGGAAAGATGCTAAAGCATTTTCACTGTTTGCAAAAACAACAAAAACAATACTTACAAGTATAAATCCAATAATATTTCCTGCATTGGTAATACCTGTTAATACACCAAGAGATGTTCCTCCGCGGCCTTCTTTTGCATATTCAATTGCAAGTGTGCTTTTTACGGGCATTATAATATGTTCACCAAGGCTAAATAAAACCGTACAAAGAGTTACATAAATTTTATCAGTTGTTCCGAGCAAAAAGCCAACTAAGCCACAAAGCATTAAGGCTAGCCCAACTCTAAAAACTTTAACTTCGCTCATTCGGTACGCTATAGCTAAAATAAATACTAAAAAAAGACCTGGAAGTTCTCTAAAAAACTCAATAGCACCGCGTTCAAATTCGTCTATATGAGCCATTTCGACAAAATAATTATCTTGAACACCTCTGTAAAGACCATAGGCAAGTCCAGAAAGAAGAACTGCACTTAAAAACCGCATAACGCCTGTATTTTCTTTATATGTTGAATACAAATTTTTCATAGTGCATATTATAGCAAATTATATTGAAATGTACAGTTATTTTATAAAATTTTGCTTAGGTTTTTTTAGATTTTATCAACAAGATTTTCCTGCTTCTACGGCAATCTTGTCACACATTTCGTTGTATTTGTTGCCACTATGCCCTTTTACCCATTTCCACTCTATTGAAAATTTTGCAACAAGTTCATCTAATAAAATCCATAAGTCTTGATTTTTTACTGGTTTTTTTGCTGCTGTTTTCCAACCATTTTTTTTCCAGTTGATAATCCAATCCGTAATGCCATTTTTTACATATTGGCTATCGGTAACAATTGTTATTGAACTTTCAGAAGAATCGAGCCGTCGAGAAATATAGTTTAAGCCTTCAATAACGGCCATTAATTCCATTCGGTTGTTGGTTGTAGCTTTTTCACCACCACTTAAGGGAATTTCAGTTCCGTCAATTAATATTACGGCTCCCCATCCACCAGGACCGGGGTTTCCAGAACATGCTCCATCTGTATATATTGTTATGTTTTTCAAAGTAAATCTCCTTCTAAAATTTTAAACCATTATGTAATATTTTATTGATAGAGTATACCATGAAAGCCTTTATACAACAAGATAGCTTTTGGTTACAAGCCTTCTCGTTTTTCATACACAAAAGAGATTTTCCTTTATATAGAATATTGCTACTTGATTTTCCCCTTAAAGTCTGTTAGATTTACTCTACTGTTTTACTTGAATTTGGCAAAAAATGGTATTATATTATAAACGGACGGGAAACAATGGATCCAAAATTTAACAGTGAAATTAGGGCTGAAATTGACGAGCAATTACAAGAGCCTATGCAGTATAAAGTTATTTTACTAAATGATGATTATACAACCAAGGATTTTGTTACTGAAGTTTTGATCGATATTTTTCGGAAAAGCAAGGAAGAGGCTTTTTTATTGATGGAAACAGTTCATGTTTTTGGGTCTGCAGAGGTTGGTACGTATGCCTACGACATTGCTGTTACTAGAGTTTCTCTTACCATGCAGTCGGCACGCAAACAGGGTTTTCCGTTGCAGTGCAAAATAGAAGAATGCTGATACGTTTAGTAGGAGGATATTGTGGATATATCAGGACAATTAAAGCAAGTACTTGAACAAGCATATGCCATTGCTCAAAAATCAAAGCATGAATTTTTAACACCCGAACATATTTTGTATGCTGCTCTTAACAATGATTATGTTCTTAATTTACTGTTACTTTGCGAAACTGATGTAATGTATGTGCGTGAATCGCTTGAACTTTATTTGAGAGATAAAATTCCCCAAATTTCAAATAAGGCACCACTTGAAACACTTGCATATCAGTCGGTTATGGGACGTGCTATAATGCACTGTGCATCTGCCGATAAAAAAACGCTTGACCTTGTAGATGTTATAGTAAGTATGCTTGATGAGCAAAAGAATCATTGTAGTTTTTTCTTAAAAAAAGCAGGTTTAACACGCATACAACTTTTAGAAGCCATTGGATATGCAAAGCAAGCAACCGATGAGATAATTGAAGAAACGCCACAAGAAAATGATTCTGAACAAGATTATTCTGAAAATACAAATATACGACCCAAGAAAATTATTATTACACATAATACATCAGAGCAGGGACAAAAACAAGCACAAAAAAAAGCTCTTATACAACAATATACACGTGATCTTGTAACAGAAGCAAAGGAAGGAAAACTTGAAACGCTGATAGGGCGAGAAGAAGAATTGTTGAGAACTATGCAAGTACTTTGCAGGCGTTCAAAGAATAATCCTATTCATGTTGGAGAGCCTGGCGTTGGGAAAACCGCCATTACAGAGGGACTCGCCCAGAGAATTGCAAGCGGAGATGTTCCTGAGCTTTTAAAAGATTACAATGTATATAGCCTTGACATGGGAGCCCTTATTGCTGGTGCAAAGTTTCGAGGTGATTTTGAAGAGCGCATAAAAAAACTTACCGATGAACTTATAAAAAAAGATAAATGTATTTTGTTTATTGACGAAATACACTCAATTATTGGAGCAGGATCAACTTCTGCCGGAAACCTTGATGCGTCAAGTTTACTAAAGCCAATGCTTAGTGCAGGCAAAATACGATGCATAGGGTCAACAACCTACGATGAATATTCAAAAATATTTGAAAAGGATAGAGCTCTTGCACGGCGTTTTCAAAAAATTGACATATCTGAGCCAAGTACGGAAGAAACACTTTCAATGTTAAAGGGGTTAGCCCCTCAGTACGAAAAACACCACGGTGTTACTTATTTAGAAGATGCTATTCAAGCTGCTGTTGAACTTTCTTCTCTTTACATTACCGATAGGTTTTTACCAGACAAGGCAATTGATGTTATTGATGAAGCTGGTTCTTGGATGCGTTTACATGGAAAAACAACAACTATACAACAAGAAACCCTACCTAGTAAAGGAAAAAAGACTGCCACAGAAAATGTTGTTGATGTTTCCCTTATAGAAAAAACCGTTGCCCGCATTGCAAAAATTCCTGAAAAAACGGTAAACACTGATGAAAAGGAAAAACTTAGAACACTTTCGCACGATTTATCAAATATGGTTTTTGGCCAAGATAAAGCGTTGGATGCTGTTGTAACTGCTGTAAAGCGTTCAAGAGCAGGTTTTGCAAGTGCAGAAAAACCTTCGGGTTGTTTTTTGTTTGTTGGGCCTACTGGTGTGGGAAAAACAGAACTTGCTAAAAGTCTTGCAGAATGTTTAGGAACAAAACTATTACGCTTTGATATGAGTGAGTACCAAGAAAAGCATACGGTTAGCCGTTTAATTGGTTCTCCTCCTGGCTATGTTGGATTTGAAGAGGGAGGTCTTTTAACAAGTGCTGTTAGAAAAGATCCACACGCAATTATTTTACTTGATGAAATTGAAAAAGCTCATAGCGATATTTATAATATTTTGCTCCAGGTAATGGATTACGGCTCTTTGACTGATAACCAAGGTAGAAAAGCAGATTTTAGAAATGCTATGATTATTATGACCAGTAATGCTGGTGCAAGAAATATAAACACGCCTCTTATTGGTTTTGGAGAAAGAAAGGAAACTGAGCAAGCAGTGTTTGAAGCGGTTGAAAAAGCCTTTAGTCCTGAGTTTAGAAACCGCCTTGATGCCGTTATTGCATTTGGTCATTTAGATAAAGAAATAATGTGCGACATTGCCAATAAAGAAGTTAGAAAACTTAACGCTCGCCTTGAAAGTCAAAATGTATACATTGATGTATCTGATGAAGCTCTTCTTTTCTTAACAGAAAAGGGCTATAATGAAGAATTTGGCGCAAGAAATATGAGCCGCACTATTGATGAATACATTGCAAGCCCGCTTGTAGATGAAGTACTGTTTGGAAAACTTGCAAAAGGCGGCAGAGTAAAAGTGAGTTTGAAAAAAGACAAAATAGTACTTACTTGTACACAAGCAAAAAAAGCAAAAGCCATCTTTGCATAATGGATTCTGCAAATGCTTCTTCTCAAAAAAATGAATTTCCTGTATTATCAATTGATGATTGGTTTCAGTTTCCACCTTTTGAAGAGGATGATGATGGCATCATAGCTGTTGGGGGAAATCTTTCTCCAGGAATGTTGCTTTCTGCCTACATGCAAGGAATTTTTCCGTGGTACAATGAAGGGGAACCTCCTATTTGGTGGGCTCCCAACCCACGCTTTGTACTTTTCCCTAATGAATTACATGTTCCTTCTCGATTGCAACGCTTACTAAAAAAAGACCCTTTTGAATATACCATGAATAAAGCTTTTGCTGATGTTATAACGAAGTGCTCTTTGGCAAATAGGGTAGGGCAAGACGGAACGTGGATTGTTGATGAAGTTATTGATGGCTATACAGAGCTACACCGACTTGGCCTTGCACACTCATTTGAAGCATGGAAAATAACTACAGAAGGGATGCCCCTATTGGCAGGAGGCTTTTATGGGGTTTTATTGGGGCAAGTGTTTTGCGGAGAATCTATGTTTAGTACAGTAACGGATGCTTCAAAGTGTGCCTTTGTAACTTTTGTGAAAAACTTTGTTTCGTGTGGTGGAAAACTTATAGATTCTCAAGTATACACTAATCATCTTGCAAGGTTTGGTGCTAAAAACATAAGTAGAGACGCCTTTTTGCGTTTAGAAGAAGAGTTTTTGGCAAACGTTTTAATAAAAGATTTACGCGAATGTTATTGAAACAAAGCCCTTTTTCAATAACATTTGCATAAAAATTATTCCTTATGCCACATCCATGTGAGTTCGTGTTTATTATATTGCATGTGTTGAATGTAGGTATTTGGAATTTTTGCAAATTCGTCAATTAAATTCCAGTTTGTTTCTCCTTGCATTTTTATGCTACAAATCATATTTTTTGTTAGGCCTGAATCTATCCATTTTTTTACCCATTCTAATAGGCGATCAGGGTAGCAAATAACATCTGAGAAAACCCAGTCAAAGGCTCCTACATCGTTTGGTGGCAAGGTAAAGGCATCGTGTGTTTTAAACTCTACTAGCGGATTTTTCATAAGGCGAGGGTCAAGTTCTGAGCGGTCTACGGCAAAAACATTACAACCAAGTTCTGTTAAAACCCATGTCCAACCACCAGGACACGCACCTGCATCAAAACAGCGCTCCCCTTTTTTGGGAAGATAGCCATAGCGATGATTAAAACGAACAAGTGCTTCTTGAAATTTTAGATATGCCCTGCTTGGCGGATTTTCATGGTCTTCTATTAAAGTAATATTTCCAGCGGGAAAAAGAGATGTGCTCTTTGGAAAAATAAGAGCTGTGTTTTTATCGGTGAGTGTAAAAAGTCCAATATCTGAATGGGGAACATTAAAAGGAAAAGGCTTTACCTTTGTGTTAATATACGGCAATTTTTCTTGAATGAGGGCAATACGTCTAAAATGTTGGTATGAATATGGAGCCCAATTTCGCATTATGGTTTTTAGTGCACTTGATGCTTGAGAAATAGATTCAAAGGAAAGTTCATACACTTCTGAAAGAGATGTTTTTGCCCACGAAGGCTCCACAGTGTTTTCGCCTTGGTAATAAAGCAAGTTTTCATATTCTATAGGCTCAGATGTGTAGCTAAAACGCCTTTTTAACTCATCTTTTAATTGTTTTTTATGATCATCGAAGGCGAGGTATGCACACCCTTGTAACTTTTTCATTTGTTTCCTTTTTATATTTTAAGCCAAAAGAATTACGTAACCTGCGTTACCGGGCGAAGCGGTATACTTTTGCACCCGTAGGGACATGGCTTGCCATGTCCGTTTTAATGCAAAAGATACAAGCGGAGCACGGGACGGCTGAAAGCCGGAACGCTCCTCTACCCACCATCTGCACCCTAATAATTCGTAATTCATAATTACTCTTTTACTGCCATAACTTTTCGAGTTTCGTCAATTCCGGGTCCAACAACACGTACAAAATACATTCCCCTTGCTACAGGGTTTCCCGCTCCATTTTTTCCATCCCATTCATAATAATGGATACCTTGTGATTCTCTTCCGCGGTGCAATGTCTTTACAATATTTCCGTCGAGTGTTAAAACATGAATGCTAAGCGTTCCATCTTGTGGCATGTTAACTTCAAGTCGGGCTTTTTCTTCTACATTTACATTAATAACATTATTAACAATTGTAACATTTCCTCGTTGACGTACTATGTCTTCTATATCTAATGACCATACATCTATAGAGAGAGGATCTTGTTTATCCTTTAAGCGAAGGGCATATAGTGGTATTGGGGGCGTAATAATATTGTTATCATGGTCAAGCGTTTTATTTGGAAGTTCAAATAAGAATTGTAGTTGATCGCCGGCTGTCCATTCATAATCGCTGGCAACTGGAATATTAATTTCTCCAGCATTTGAGTCAATATCATCGATTCTTTTTATATTTGTATTTGCCGTACCACTTATGGTCCCTACAACACTAGGGAGCCAAACACGGCTATTTAAGCCAGTTAAGGTATTGTAATCTACTGAAACTGAATTTTCGCTCGGATTAACACTCATATTTATGGCAATTTTTTCTGTAATTGAATTGGTTTCTCCTTCAGGGATTGCTGTAAATTCTAGAGTTATATCTTTGTCTGCTAAAATAGTGTTACCAGTTACTCCCGAGCCATCAAAAATACGGGTTACGGGAAATCCGTCTCCGAAGGTATTTTGTCCAAAATTAATTTCATCATATGCATAAAGAGGTGTTATTGCATTTATCGCAAAGATACTAAGAGGGAATCCTGATGTAACCGCAAAAACACTTGAGTCTTTTCTCAAAATTTCTGTTCCGCTAATGCTAAGAGGTTTTGCTATTGTTTCTCCACCTAAAGCAGATGGTGCTGAGGCTACAATATTTTCGTATGAAACTTCTTCAGTTAAGGTTATAATATATCCAGTTCCGAGCTCTGTATCTGCAACAACCTTTGCAGGTATTGTTTGGTCGATGCTAAGTGAACCGACTACAGAAGAATCTAGTGAAAGACTTTTTGGAATTGCACTTAATACGGATGAGGTTGTTTCCATTTGAGTTGAAAATAGTATAAACATTTCTTTTGAACCAATAGGAGCTATTGTTAAAGTAATATACGGAAAATAAATAGAAGAGGCCTGTCCTGGTTCAATATTTTTCATTTTATTTCCGGCGAGGTCTGTTATTGGTTGTGTTCCGTCATATGTTATATTTAAGTTACTATAAAGTGGGTATGTATCATATTCGCTTGCAGCAATATTTAAACTTACATAAGGAGTATCTATTCCACCTGGCCTTGCAGTAATACTTGAAGGGTAACTTGATGGTTCTCCTAAAAGAAAGGAAGATTTTACTCTTTGTGAAAAGCCGTCAAACTGAGGAACACCGCCGTCTGTTAGAGTTATATTTAACGAAGCATAGCCTGCAACAAGAGAGCTTGAGCGGATTCCTCCTTCCCCTGGTATTGCAGAGCGTGCTTCATTAAATCGAGAACCTCCGTAAGTATCTATAAAGGAACCTTGAATAAGAGTTCCATTATCAAACCAACCGTCGAGGTTATATTTTCGCTCTGTTCCTGTTGATATCCATTTATATCGTTCAGTTTCCTCATAGGAAGGGGTGTTGTCAAAAAAGTGAATTTCTATGTTTTTCATAAAAAGGGTATCTGAATATGCTAAAATTTCTTTTTCGATGCTATCATCCGTCCAAGAATCCATACTTGCAGAAAATTTTGCCAAAACAGGAGGAGATGTATCCCAACCGGTGTATAGATTATTGCCAGGATTGGAAAAACTGCGACTTATGGTAGTGTCTACACCCGTTTTTGTTGAAGTTGCGTCTGTTACGCCTGCAATTGGAGTAATTGTTCCGCTTGGTGTTACAGCCTCTATAATGTGTCCAACCCAATTGTGGTGGGTTTCAGGTGTCCCATCTTCATTTATATCGTAAGTATGTGGATTCGATGCATCAACAAAGCCTGCAATTGAAATTCGAACCCTGTTTGTATGTTCAATAGGTGCTGAAACACCGTCAATGGAATAATTTCGGTACAAAGCATTTACATGTTCGTTTCCGTCGATAGTACCTGTGGAAAGGGCTCCTTCTGTTATGTTTGCAATACCTGTTATGTTTATACCGTTTGAACTGCTTGCAACATGTCCAAAATTTGCTGTCGCTCTGATATTTGTTGCTGATTTTTCAACACCTGTTATTTCTATTTCTTCTGAGTAAACAAGTTCTACAAAGTTATGGGCATCATATGGAAAGAGCGTATCAGGATTCAAGCTTGCATTTCCATGCAATTCTTGACCCGTGTAAGCTTCAATAAGAACAGGAGAACATCTATCATCTGTTTCTGTGTATGAAACAGTAGCTATACGGTTTTTATACTGATCACGTAGTGTTTCATACATATCACTCAAAGCAATAGGAATATGAATATTAGGAATAGTATCTCTATGGGTAGGACTTACGCCCCTACCCATATCGGTGCTTAAATCTGTATTATTTTTACTACTATGTGTTCCTGTAGCATCAGTGTTCCATCGTTGAGAAAAATCATCTTGGCTTACCCGTAAATAAAAGGCAGAAAGGTCGCCTTTTCCATCTGTTGTTTCTGTTCCTTCTGGGTTTGAAAAAACACCACTAAAGGGGAACCCATTTTCATAGATTCCACCTGTATTTGTTTTTATACGTGAAAAAGCTTTTGAAATTTCATTATTTGAATTTTCAATTAAGGCAATGGTATCATCTGTAAGGTCACTTGGTGTTCCATTGTCATATTTAAACTCAACCCGTACCATGTCGTCTGTTATGGTATAGGTGCCACTTAATGCTACATTTTTTGTAAGAGTACTATTGTTTTCACGAAATAATGGGCGAGCAAATGCAACGTTTGTATTTCCTCCATTGTTTATGACATTTTCAGCAGCAGAAAGCCATGCAAATTCTCCTGCATTTTTTGGTGCTACCGTAGTATTTTGTATAGTTGCATTATACGCTTCTGCAAAGGTTGAAGTTGCATTGTTATTATCTGGTAGGTTAAGTGTCCACGTATTTGCAGCATCTGAGCTTTGTAAATTTATTCCATTTGCGTAGAAATTTTTACCAACCGTTATTGTTTTACCTACAAGATCTGCAAGTGTTCCTGCAAAGCCTCCTGTTGTTTCTTGCTGTATTGGTGTTTCTTTCCAAGGCGTTTGTAAAGGAAAAATCAATGCGGGTGCATTTGTTTGGGATGAACGTACAAAAGGAGAGGGTGGATTATATCTAAACAAGCCTTCAATAAATACTGGACCTAAAGCATCAGGATCAGAAGAAGGTTTATTGTAATCACCATTATATTGAGGTGCTTTACCAAAAAGCACTACGTCGCCTTCGTTTGTTGTGAGAGAAGTACCAAGTGTAACATCACCAGTAAAGAGGACAAAATTATTATTTACAATAAGGTTAGATGGCGTGTTAAAAACAACAGGGTTTCCAGCCCCAGCTACAATAAAGAGATTTTTTGGGAAATTCGCTGTTCCACTATTTGTTGTAAAATTACTAGCTCCAGTAATATAAATATCCCCAGCTGTTGCCACAAGATTAGTAACTGTAACATCTCCATTAAATTCTATGCCAAAATTATCAGCTGCTGAAGCAGAAAAGGTAAAGTTTTCTGCCGTAATAGATTTATTAAAGCGTATATTTTCTCCTACAGTCACCGTTAGAGAAGCAGGAGAACCACCTACAATGTCATTAAACTGAATACTTTTTCTTGTTGCCGTTATAGAAACATTTCCAGAAGCATCAAGTGTGTTTGAAAAAACAACCGCATCTTTTTCTGTTGCTTCGTTTGCAGTAATTGTAATGTCTTTCAGTGCATTTATACTTCCTACAGCACCAGAAAAGGCTACTTTATTTGCAGAAGGAATAGAAAGATTACTTGTACCACTTGTGCCATCTAAAACAGAATCAAAGTTAACATTTCCAGTGTTTGCAGTAAGGCTAGTTGCAGACCCAAGTGTTACAGCTTGAGCAAAAGAAATGCCTGCGGGAGCAGAAACATCAAGAGTTCCAAAAGTACTGTTTACTGTACCAGAGAAAGTTGTGTTTCCCGCATTTGAAGTAATATCGGTGTCTGTTCCAAGTGTAGTATTTCCTCCAAAGGAAATGTTTCCTGTATCAATGGTTGTCTTTACATCTAAGTCTCCATCAGATTGCATGGCTAGGCTATTAGCAAAAGATACGGCACCACTTGCATTTACATTAAGAACTTTTAGAGGGTTTGTGTTTCCAACCATGTTTCCAAAGTTTACTTGGTTACCAGTTATTGATAAACTATCTGTTGTACTTGAACCATCTATTGTTGCATTTACTCCAAAGCTAATATTACCAACAGTTGCTGTAAGGGTAGTTGCAGAACCGAGAATTGCAGCTTGAGCAAAAGAAATGCCTGTGGGAGCAGAAACATCAAGTGTTCCAAAAGTACTGTTTACTGTACCAGAGAAAGTTGTGTTTCCCGCATTTGAAGTAATATCGGTGTCTGTTCCAAGTGTAGTATTTCCTCCAAAGGAAATGTTTCCTGTATCAATGGTTGTCTTTACATCTAAGTCTCCATCAGATTGCATGGCTAGGCTATTAGCAAAAGATACGGCACCACTTGCATTTACATTAAGAACTTTTAGAGGGTTTGTGTTTCCGACTGTACTGGCAAAATTAACAGCACTTCCACTGCCAATTGCATCAATATCAAGTGTTTGATTTCCATTTACAGCACCAGTAAAGCCAATATTTCCACCGCTTGTATTGAATATTGTTTCACCGCCTAGTATTAGCGTATTTCCAAACGAAACTCCTGTACTTGCATACACATTGAAAGTGCCGATATTTCCACCTGTAGCTCCAGTAACATTGAAGGTACCGATTCTTGCGGATTCTTCGCCTATGGTAAGCGTTGGAGTTGTGCTTGCCCCATCACCATTTAAAGTACCTGTAAAGGTTACATTGGAAGTGGTGGTTTGGATTGTAGTATCTTTGTCAAATGTTGTTGTACCAGTGTAGCTTTGTGCACCTGTTGTGGTGACTGAACCTGCGTTTAGATTTATATTTGTTGAAAAAACTGTTAAGGAAGAGAGAGGAGTTGTTCCAATTGTGTTATTAAAAGTAACGTTTGTTGCTGGTGTGGAAGGTGCTATTGCTAATGGATTTGTAATTTCTCCATGAAGGAAGAGAGAAAAAGCTCCTGTTAGAGTTGGAAAAGAAATATCCTTTTGTGATACAAGAATAGTATTCCCAATTAGTATTGCATTTGCGAATGAACTAAAGTTAAAGCCACCCCCTGTTGAATCTACAATAACACCTTTTAAATAAATGTTTGAAGTACTTAAAGCATTTTGATTAAAACCTTTGGTAAAGGCAAGAGAATGGCCTGTGGTGGTTGCAGGGGCATTCATGGTTATTTCCCCAGTCACATTGGAAAACTGGCTATTTGTTACGTCTATTGTTTGGCTTGCAACTGCTGGTAATGTTGGAGAAGTAAAAATGAGATTTGTACTGGTACCCGTTGTAGATTCAAAATGCAAGTCTGTAGCATAAAAGTCTGCATTAAAGATGACATTTTGGGCATCTTTAATATCTACTTCTGTAAGTCGTGCCCCCGATGATCCCACATTTCCATCAAATGTAATATTTCGCTCTGCATCAAGGTTAAGAGTAGTAGCACCTTGTATAGTGGTTGTTGCCGTGTTAAATAATATATCTTGAGCTGCTGCCGTTATTGTAGTTTCTTCATCTAAAGCTATAGGACCTGTAAACGAAATATCTCCTGTGTCGGCTGTAAATGCAGAGCTTGCAGTTGTCGAATCTATATTTATTGCAGTTGCTCCAGCAAAAGTTTGTGCTCCACTTGATGTAACATTTCCGCCGTTTACATTGATGGTAGCGGCTGTTACGTTTACGGTTGATACATTGCTTACTTCCCCGCCAAAGGTTGCGACACTTGCACCAGTAATTGCAAGCGATTCTTTTACGTCTGTTACTGCATCAACATCACCCTCTAGGGTGCCTTTAAAGGCAATGGTTGCGGTATTTTCTGCTGTAAATGCGGTATTTTCTGCAAGCATAACATTTCCATCACTTGCCCCGCTTCCATAGGTTTGGTTACCAGTTGTTGTAACAGAGCCACCGTTTACGTTTATTGTAGTTGCGTTTACAGAAAGGCTTGATAGTTCAGTTGTTGCTCCAACAGCTCCTGTAAAAGTAACAATATTATCTTCTGCAACTATGTAAAGATTTTTTTCGCCATCTATTGTTGAGGAAAATGAAATATCTCCATCGCCTGTAGATGATAAGGTTAAATCTGTTCCTTCTGTTCCCAGTGTTACAGGCCCATTGTATGTTTGCCCTTGTATTGTAGTGATAGAGCCAGGGTTTGGAGAAAGGAAGGCATCTAATGTGATTGTGGTTGCAGTACCTGTTAGTGTTGACAGAGGAACAGTGTTTCCAATAGGGTCTCTAAACCAAAGATGACCTGCATTTGTAACGGTAAGAGACTCTACTCCTGAAGTTGAGGCATTTATTGTTCTTCCGAACTGAGTAGTTCCCGTTCCAGAGTCAAACGTTGTATTACCAGTAAGTTTTACCGTGCCACCAAAGATAAGGTTACTATTTGTTGCTTTAATTATTCCATTAAGAGAATTTTCAACATTATTAGTTTGTAGAAATCCATTTTTCACCGTAAGGGTATGTGTGGTGTTTTTTGTAACTTTACCAGAAAGAGAAAGCTGATTATTAGCTGTGACAGTTTGGTCTGTAGAGCCATCGAAAATATAGGCACTACCAGAAATAGTTAAATCTCCAGTTATATTCACATCATTTGCAAAAGATATGTTACCGCTACTGCCTGCTGCAATTTTTGTTGCACTTGCTGACTTAACATCGCCATTATAGTCTTGGTTTCCGTTTGTGGTGACGCCTGCTGCACCAATGTTAATTGTAGCGGCATTAGCGATTAAGCCTGTTGGTACAGCAGCCGTATCGGTTCCCACTCCACCATCAAAAGAAACAGTACTTGTTCCCGCTTGTATGGTAAGAGTATGTACACCGTTTACTGCACCATCAAATTCAATTGGTTTATTATTTGAAGTAAATGTAATATTGTTTCCTAACGTTACTGCACCATTGTAATATTGTCCATTATTAGGGGAGACCGTAAGTGCACCGTTTGTTGTAATGTTGCCGTTTATTTCTATGTTTGTTGCGGTAACGCTAAGGGCGGTAAGAGGAGTTGTCCCTACAATGCCACCAAATGTTACCGTTCCTGCATCGGTAATAGTAAGTATTTCGGTGTCACCAGCTGTGGTGTCGGCATTTATGGTTCCTTTAAAAGATATAGAGCCCGTTCCAGCACCAAGAGTTGTTGTATCAGCATTCAACACAATGTTTCCGTCACCTGTACCAGTAGTTCCATAATTTTGATTTCCCGTTGTGGAAATTTCTGCAGAACTAATATTTATTGCATCTGCATTTATCGAAAGGCTTGATAGTTCTTGTGTTGCTCCAATTGCATTGTTTAGGTTGACTGTTGTAACTTCTGCTGTATTACCAAGTGTTAAAGAATTGGTTTCACTTCCTTCGCTATTTATGGTTCCTGCAAGAGTTATGGTTTGATTATTTGCATTGAGCGTTGTGTTTCCTGTAAGTGTTGTTGCACCTGAAAAACTCAATCCATTTGCACCTGCGGTTACTGTTCCTGCAAGTGAAACGGTACCACCACTTGCATTTTGAGTAAAGCCGTTTGTAAAAGTGGTGGTATTTGTATCTGTTGCAGCAATAGTTACAGCCCCTGTAATAGTTGAAAAACTATCGTCAGGAACATTTATTGTTTGTGCTGCAGTTGGGGTGAAGCTAATGTTTGAGGGGATACCATCTCCTGTAAAATTAAGGTCTCCAGCATAAAAGTTTGCATTTATGTTGACAGTTGTGGCATCGGTAATATTTACCGCTTTTAAGGAGGTTACAGGCGTTCCTGCTTCTCCCACATTTCCGCTAACGGTAATGGTATTTCCTGCATCAAGATTGAGTATTTGTGCACCCGTAATAGTACTGCTAAATGAAATAGAGCTATTTGTTGATGTGAGTGAGTTCTCGTTTCCAAGTGTTACAGGACCAGTGTATCTTTGATGATTTGTAGAACTAATAGAACTACCTTTTAATTGTGTTGACTTTCCTGCTCCGAAAATAGAAGTTTCAAAATAGTCTATTCCTGTAATAGCACCTTTAAGAATAATATCTCCGTTGGTAGCATAAAGTGCAAGTGTAGAGGTATAATCAGTAATTAAAGGATTTATCCCTTCAATAGTACTGGAAAAGGAGATATCCCCTGTAGCAGCATTAAAGCGTACCCCATTTGACGAGCCTGTTGCATCTGTTGGAGATAGTGTAACAGCACCAGCATAAATTTGAGTATCTGTTGAGCGAACATACATTCCACCGTTTCCACTCGCAACACCACCTGTAAAAATAATTGAATCGGCTGTTAGAGAAACAGTTGAGAGTTTTGCACTTGTAGCATCTGCAGGAGCAGTTGTTTTTTGACCAATTCCGTCTTTATGGGTAATGGTTCCTGTATCTGCATCAATAGAAAGTGCGGCATGGCTTCCACTAGCCATTCCATTTTTTATAGTTGCGCCAAATGTAACATTTTGGTTTGTTGCGGTAATTATGGTATTGCCTGTAAGGGTTGTGGCACCGTTAAAGCTAAATCCGTTATCAGCAGTAGAGGTAATATTTCCGGAGAGTGTAACCGCTCCGCTTCCTGTTTGGCTAAATCCTTTTGAGAAAGTTGTAGTTGCTCCTGCAAGTATGTCAACGGCACCAGTAAAAGTTAAAACGCTTGGTGTTGTAATAGATTGGGCATCTGTACTGTTAAAAATTAAGTGAAGTGTGTCGAACGAGAGGTTGCTAGAAGTAAAATCCATATCTCCCCCAAAGCTAACCTGTCCGTCTGTTCCTGTAGCGGTAAGATGTGTTGCCCCACTTGAAGTAATATTCCCTGCAAAGTTTAGTCCACCTGCAGTTGCAGTTATGTTTCCTTCAAGATTAATAGAGCCACTGTCACCTGTTTGAGTTATTCCTTTTGAAAATATTGTTGCATTTGTTCCTGCGGTTGGGGGTGCTTCTATAGTAAGTTCCCCTGTTGCACCAAGAGCAATACTGGAAGATGGAAGACTAACAATTTGGTTAGCTGTTGGTGAAATAAATTGTAAATGTGCTGTGTCTGGAATGCTAAATGTTGTGCTTACTGAAAGATTTTTATTAAAAATGATTTCAGCAGTATTTGTAACGGTAATTCCTGTCAAAGCATCAGGGGTTCCTACATTATTTGCAAAGGTAACTATTCCAGTACCTCCTGTTGCAGAAAGAGATAGATTCTGTGCCCCTGTTACTTCGCCTGCAAAGGCAATATTTGCATTTGTTGCTGTAAGTGTTGTAGCAGCTTCAAGTGTGGTTGCTCCAGAAAAACTTAAACCGTTGTTTGTTGCAACAACTGTATCTTGTAGCGAAACATCTCCAATTGCCCCGCCACTTGAGATTTGAGTAAATCCATTAGCAAAGGTTGTTTTTTGTCCTACAGCAGTATTTATTTTAATATCTCCAGTATAATTGTTTAGACCACTTGTTACAGTAATAGTTCTCTCTGCAGTTATACTTCCATCAAAGGAAACTTGACTTGCGGTAAGCGAAAGTGCGTTTGCTGTAACGTCGCCTGCAAACGTAATTATATCTGTATCTGCATCGGCACTTGCATTTAAGATAAGTGTTGCCGCTGTGGTTTGTACTTTTCCTTTGTAGGTTTGTGCTCCTGTTGTTATAACGCTACCACCGTTTATGTTTATTGTAGGAGCTGTAACGGTAAGAGAGTCGAAGTCTTTATTGCCTGCACCAACTGTGCTGTCAAACGTTACTGTTGTTGCCTCTACAATCAAAGCTCCATTTTCTTTTGTATCAGAGTAAGTTGAAACAGTGTTGTTAAAATTGACTGTTTTTCCTTTTATCGTCAATGTAGCGTTTGTGTTTCCACCAACATATACTTCCGAATCTAAATTTATGGTGCTTTTTTGAGCATCTAATGTTATGCTAAGAAGGGCAGTTCCAGTATCTACGTTTGCCCAAAATTCGGTAGAAACAGTAATTGAACTTATATCAGGAGCTGTTAGTGTATGTGTGCCTGTTTGTGTAGTGTCAAAACTGCCCATTGAAAGAGTTCCTGTTCCTGTTACATCGATGTCAGCACTATAAGTGCTACCAGTGCCAGTTGCATTAAAGAGTCCAGAAATATCCAACGCATGTGTGCCAATTGTAAGTGTTACTGTTCTAGAACCTGCTGTATGAGTGTTTAAATTTCCAGTAATGGTTAGATTTCCATCTAATGTAAGTGTTTGTGCTACATTTGCAGGAATAACCACATCTCCTGTAATGTTTCCGGAAACAGTCGCAGAGCCGCTTAATGTTGTTGGTGCGGTAAGAGTATTAGCTCCTGTAGCTAAAGCAGAACCATTTGCCAATACTGCTGAAGTTGCAGACACATTGCTATTTAGAGTAAGTGTTCCGCCTGCAACGCTAACATCTTGTAAATCGGCACTTGTAGCAGCAGTAATACTTGAAGTTCCTGAAAAAGATGTTGTTCCAGATGTTACAGAAAAAGTATCAACAGTTATTGCAGAATCAGTAAAGGTAGTTCCTGTTGTTGCTGTAATTGCTAGTGCTCCTGCCGTAACATCCCCTGCAAAAGAAACTTGGGTTGCGTTATTTACCGTGAGAGTTTGAGATGCTCCTGTGATATCTCCTGCTACAGAAATATCTCCTGTTGTGTTTAAAGTTAAGTTTCGATTAAGGGTAATGCCTGAGCCAAAAGTAATATCAGAAGCTCCTGAATTAAGAGTAGCTCCAGAACCGCCTATTGTAACATTTCCAGTGTAGGTTTGCCCACCTGCACCTGTTGTGGTAACATTAGCATTTAAGTTAGTAGTACTGCTTGCATCGCTTGCAAAACTTGCAGCAGTTATGGCTGAGTTAAGTGTAAAAGTTCCACCTGTGACACTAACAGCTTGAGCACTGGCACTGGTTGTAGCAGTGATACTTGAAGTTCCTGAAAAAGATGTTGTTCCAGATGTTACAGAAAAAGTATCAACAGTTATTGCAGAATCAGTAAAGGTAGTTCCTGTTGTTGCTGTAATTGCTAGTGCTCCTGCCGTAACATCCCCTGCAAAAGAAACTTGGGTTGCGTTATTTACCGTGAGAGTTTGAGTTGCTCCTGAGACATCTCCTGTTACAGA
>CAZUPJ010000007.1:0-19794 GCA_964622185.1 uncultured Treponemataceae bacterium | reverse complement strand
ACATTACATATATAGTACTGGAAAAAGTGTGTTCAGATTTGCGAAAAATGATGGATATATGTGCAGATAAAGCTTTGCATTCGGTGTCGATAAACTTTCCGTATGCACAATTTTTAGAACATAACTTAGTTAATAAAATTATGGCTATTCTGGATATGTATGACATTTCGCCTACACAAATCAAAATTGAAATTACAGAAAGAACATTAATAGATGATGCTGGCTTAGTTAGAAGTATCATGGCCGAAATGCAAGAAAAAGGCTTTATATTTGAAGTAGACGACTTTGGTGTTGACTATTCAAACATAAGCACCATATTAAACTTACCAGTAGACATTATAAAAATAGACAGAAGTCTTGTGTCCTTTGCTACTGCAACCCCACGTTCTGAAGAATTCTTTAGATTATTAATAAATGCAATAAAATTTACTGGACGACAGATAATTGTTGAAGGAATAGAGGAAAAAGAGCATGCTGAATTCTTTGAAAACTGTGGATGTGAATATATTCAAGGTTTTTACTATGCACGTCCTAAGTCTCTGCAAGATTTTATAGAATTTTTGCAAGAGCAGTAGCTAAGCCAAAAAGCATGCAGCAAAAGCTGCCAGCAGGGCTCATCGCAACAATACCTTACTGTTTTAAACTATTTTGTACTCATTTCGATTCGTTTTTCGCGCACTGTTTGTAGTGCTTTTTTCATACTTTCAGCGTCTGAATTTTGTACAAATTTCTTAAAACTTAAAAGTGATTCTTCAAATTTTTCAATGTGCTCTAATAATTCTTCTTTATTTTCAATAAAAAGCTCTGTCCAAAGTGGTGCATTAATCATAGCTATGCGTGTTAGATCTTCGTAGCTACCGCCACCAAAGGCTGTAATATTAGTATCCTCTGCACTGTCCACAAGAGCAGAAGCAATGATATGGCAAAGCTGTGAGGTAAATGCAATTTTATGGTCGTGGCTTTTTGCATCAGTTTCAATAACTTGTTTAAAACCCATTGCATAGGCTAAATTTTTCAAGAAGGTAACGTTTTTACTATTAGACTTTTCTAAAGGTAGAACAATGTAATTTCGTCCTTTAAAAATTTCAGCAGATGAATGCTCATATCCTTCTTTTTCGCTTCCCGCCATGGGGTGTGCAGGAATAAAATCAACATCATCTCTTTGAAAGTCTTTTAAGCCTTCCACAAGACCTATTTTAGTGCCTGCAATATCGGTTACAATTGCACCTGTCTTAAAACTTTGTTGATGTTCAAGTAAAAACTCTAAGGCTAGCTTAGGATACAAGCAAATAATAACAAAATCACATTGCGTAAGCATTTCATCAACACTGCTCGGTAAAAACCCATCTTCTATTACACCCTCTTCTTTTGCCTTCTTGAGTGCGTTTTTATCTTTATCACATGCAAGAAGCCTTATTCCACCATCTATAAAGGGGCTTGCCGCTATTGTACATTGTTTTATAGCCTTTGCATACGAGCCCCCCATGAGCCCAAGCCCAATAAATCCAAATGTTTTCATAGAGTTTTTCCTTCGATGCATGCATATGCTTTTATTTTTTTCATAATAGTATCGAACTCTACTGGCGTTACCGATTGCTCTCCATCACTCAGTGCGCATTCAGGATTATTGTGAACTTCAATCATAAGACCATCGGCACCAACTGCAACGGCAGCTTTTGCTAGTGACTCAACCATCCAAGCCATACCACATGCGTGACTTGGATCAATAATAATAGGAAGATGACTTTCCTTTTTTAAGAAAGGAACAGCACTTAAGTCTAAGCAGTTTCTGGTATAATTATCAAAGGTACGAATCCCCCGCTCACAAAGAATAATGTCGTTGTTTCCCGATGCCATAAGGTACTCTGCAGACATTAAAAACTCTTTTATGGTAGCACTAAGCCCTCTTTTTAAGAGAATTGGCTTTTTGCAAATTCCAAGTTCTTTTAAAAGGTCAAAGTTTTGCATGTTTCTTGCCCCTACTTGAATGATGTCAACATTATCAAACTCATCGAGCTGTTTTATTGCCATAATTTCTGTAACAAGAGGAAGCCCAGTTTCTTTTTTCACGGCTTCCATAATACGCATACCGTCACCGCCCATTCCTTGGAATGCATAGGGAGATGTTCTGGGCTTAAACACTCCACCTCGCAAAAACTGTGCTCCACTTTCTTTAATAGCTTTTCCAATTTCCATAAGCTGTTCTTCACTTTCAACAGAGCAAGGTCCTGCCATTACCGCCAATCGGTTGGAGCCTATCGTAAAATCTGTTCCCTTTGCTTTATCACCAACTGCAACAAGTGTATCTTCAGGGTGAAACTTTCTATTTGCTTTTTTGTATGGTTCTTGAACACGCATAACCTTGCTTACTAGATGGTGAATTTCCAAGCTTTTTTCGTTTATAGATACCGTGTCTCCAACCAAACCCACAATAGTGGTGTTTTCACCCCTCGAAAGGTGTGTGTCTAAGCCTCGCCCATGAAGCATTGTTAAGAATTCTTGAAGTTCATTTTCTTCTACATTCGGTTTTAATACAACAATCATTTATTTTCTCCTATAAAAATCCACGTTAGTGGCACGTCATGAAAGACACGAATCTGTAGTTTCCTGTAGCAACGCTTTGTAAACTACAACTGAAAAATTACATGGAAGCAATTTTCAGTCCTCCGTATCTTTTACTTACACAAAAAAAAGACTCCTAATAAGGAGCCTTTTTCTATCAATAGTATTATACTATTACTCTCTTTACAGATGTGCTCCTGTATGCGTTTGAGAAAAATAGTAATAGTAAAAGTAGTTTTTATTCATAGAAACACTTTAACATAAAGAAGAAAATAGGTCAAGCTATCAACCTGATTTTTTCCAAATTTTACAAACCTTTAATTAATTCGGTATAAAATTCGATCCCCTTCCCAAATGACTCAATGGTAACATACTCATCAAAACCATGAATTGTTTTTCGTTGATGTGAATTCATAACAAGAGGTGCAAACCTATACACATTATCGCAAATAGCATCATAATGTCGAGAATCGCTCGCAGCAATCATAATGTATGGAGTAGATAGCACATTAGGAAATTGTTTTTTAATAGTATTTCGAATATAGTCCCAACTTTTATCCATCTTTGAAATATTGGAAGGCTCTTGTCCCTCTAACAGAGATACCTCAACGCTATATTTTTTTGCACGTTTTTGAAGAGCTTTTATTGCCGATTCTACAGTATCTACTCCCCCTAAAAGGCGTAAATTTGCAGTAACTATTGCACTATCAGGAAGTACGTTAACCGCAGAGCTTCCCTTTGCCATTGTAAACGCACACGTTGTTTGTACAAGGGCTCGTGGCTCTCCTCCCAATAGTTTAAAAGCAAATGCAATAATCGGTGCAAAAAAGGCAGGAAAACTAAAAAGTAGATTCAGTGGAAAACTAACGCTCGAAGATACAGTTTTAAGCATTTTCTGCAATGCTGGAGTTACCACTGCCTTAAAAGGCGATTTTTTTTCAATTTCTGACACAAGACTACCGAGTCTTCCTAACGGACTATGTTTTGGTGGTGTACTTGCGTGCCCTCCCATACTTTTTGCCGTAAACTGAACACTTACAACACCTTTTTCACATATCCCAACCATGGCACCTTGTTTTTCCATTGTAGGAAGCGGAGCATCAACAATAGCACCACCTTCATCTAATACAAAGTCAGGACGTACACCTTGCTTTTGTAATTCTTCAACAATAAGAGGTGCACCCCACCCCATTGTTTCTTCATTATGAGAAGAGCAAAAATACACGTCACATGATGGCGTAAAGCCGCTAGTAATCAAACTTTCTATTGCTTCAAAAATTGCGCACAAAGGTCCTTTATCGTCAAGTGCCCCGCGCCCCCGAATTTCAGTTTCGGTAATTTCACCTAAAAACGGAGGAAATGTCCATCCTTCTGGTATACTGCTTTTATCAAAATCTTTTCCCGTAGGAACACCTGCAGGTACAACATCTTGATGAGCCATAAGCAAAACAGAGCGAGAGGAATCTTTTCCTTTCCAACGTAAAATAAAAGAGTACCTACCAATAGAAGTTTTTTCAAGTATTTTAAAAACATTTGGATACAGACTTTTGAGTGTTTTATGTAATAGATCAAAATTTGCATCTTTTGCATTCTGTGTGTCAGATGCAACAGGAATTGAAACTGTAGGACACTGAATAATTTTTGATAAATTATGGGCGTATTGAGGAATAGTTGTTTGCATACAGTATTATACCATACGAAAGTCAGATGTCAAGAGGATTTTTTACAGACAACAATGGGTGTGACACTTGTCACACGTGCACTACTGGAGTTTTAAAGCATTACGCAATCTGCGTTACCGGGCACAGCGGTATACTTTTGCACTTTCAAAGACACGCTTTGCGTGTCATTTTCAATGCAAAAGATACAAGCGTAGCACAGGACGGTCGAAGACTGGAACGCCCTACCTATTTTTCCATTAAATAATCTGCAACTGCTTGGTAGGCAGGAAGCGATGTCGGATCCATTGCAGAATTAAATGATGTTGGATGAGATGCAAAGCGTACAATTACCATTTCGGCTGTAGGGTCAATATAAATTGTTTGACCGTATACGCCACGAGCAGCAAAGGCACCGTTTTCATTTTCTGTAACCCACCACATGTTGCGATAGCTCCAACCAGGAAGAAGTGCATAACCTGCTTTTGCAAATTTTGCAGGGTCTCCACCAACTTTAATATCTTGTACTGCAGCGGCAGGTATAATTTGCTTACCGTTATAGAACCCGTCATTAAGAATCATTTGTCCAAAACGGCCAAGGTCACGTAAGCCTGCACTTAAACCGCCACCTGCAAATGGTGTACCAATTGAGTCAACTGAAAAATAGGCATCTGTTTCGGCACCCATAGGTTGCCAGATAAGCTCTGATACAAGCTCGTTTACTTGTTTACCTGTTGTTCTGTCAATAATCCAACCGAGTACGTCTGTGTTTGCTGTTTTATACGCAAAGGCTTCACCATGCTCTCCTTCTTTTTGTACCGTTACTAAGAACTCATAATAGTTTGTTGGTCCTGTATAATCGGCAGGTTTTGGGAGCGGATTACCAGCTGCTGCATGTTGCCATACTTCTGCATTTGGGTTGGCGTAATCTTCGCTAAAGGCAATACCCGTTGTCATGTCCATAACTTGACGCACTGTTGCATCCCCAAAACCAGACGAAGCAAGTTCTGGAATATAATCCATTACCAATTTATTTTCATCAATTACACCTTCGGCAACAAGAATAGCTGCCAAGGTACCAGTAAATGATTTTGTCATAGACATAGCACCGTGATGCCCATCAGGTTTTAACACACCAAAATATCGCTCATATACAATATTTCCTTCATGGAGTATAAGCATTCCGTCGGTATAGTTTGCATATAAAGACTCTTCCCATGTCATGGTATCACTTGTGTTCATTGGCGAAAAAGTTAAGGCATTTATTGCATCTTCATCAAGTGCAAGGGGCAACACAGAAGGGTTTCCAAGACCACGAGAAACATTTACGGTAGGCATTAATTGTCTAAAATTTGAAAATGTCCAACGCGATGCAGGAAAGTTAAAGTATGAACCGTCGTAAAAGAAAAGCCTTTTATCCACAGGAGGAGGAGAGCCTACCATCCATCCAAGTTTTGCAGGGTCTGAATCCATTGCGTTTAAAACGGGACCTGAACCAGATGTGTCATGTACAGGTGCCATTCCAGCACTACTATCCGTAGAAGAACACGATGCAAAAATAACTGCAACCAATACAAATAAAACATGTAATTTTTTCATTTTTACCTCCGAGAAACCCTTTTGATGGTAATTGTACTTTCAACGCACAACCGATAAAACTTCTGCAACGCATGATTACTTTATCAATACAACAACCTGTATCCACTTTTTGAATATCTCTAAATAACAACAAATACTCTTTAGCAAAGGTTACAAACCTCATTGTGTTACCAACTATAAAAGCTTCTTTACTATTTTATCGCTACACAATATTAATGTCAATACCATTTTTATACATTTGTTGTATTTTTAGCAAGAGTTAGCCTTTTGTCTCTTGTAATAGTAAAAATGGCGATTATGAGGCCTTACTTTTCGGGGTTACACCTATAGGCTTCATACTTGCCTTGATAATGGACATGTAGAGAGTGCTGCAATGCCCATACAATCACTAACGTGTTTTCCAAACTAAGAGATTTTTCTCAAAGAGGGTTTGTAGCTTGCCCTCATCATAAAGATACGAAAGATACGATCGAATGGTACTTCCTACCAAAACATTTTGGGCAAAGGTCATGGTTAGGTTATAATGATTAAAGATTTTTTGAATAACTATTTCTGTACTTGTAGGCTCCTTACAAATATATAAAATGGTTGAAATAATCTCATGCATTTTTGCAATATTTATGCTTGCTAAATCTATTATTTTTTCACTCACAGTACCATGAGACGGTACAAACAAGTTCGCTTTTAATGTTTTTATCTTTTCAAGACTTTCAAATGTTTTTGCAACATCAACTAAAAACACCACGTGATACTTTCTAATAATGTCTTCTGTAGTAATAGCATCGCCTAAAAACCAGATATCATCACTTGTTTTTATGCCTATGTGAGAAAAAGCGTGACCATCTAATCGAATTGTTTCAAGCCCCATTGGAAGCACATTATCAGTTAGCTCTTTTGCGATACTTTTTTGTGCCGATAAAAACTTATTTCTCAAATCTTTACAAGGGTATCCACCAAAAAGATAGCTCGACTCTAGTTCTGGATGAAGTACAAACATTCTGTCTGTTCCAGCACAATAAATAGGGCAACCTGTTTTTTCTTGAAAAAATGCGTTACCTCCAATATGGTCTGCATGAGAATGTGTGTTAATAATCATCGATACAGTCCAGTTATTTTCTTGCAACACACGGTATACACGTTTTGCAGCTTCTTTGTCTAAAGCGCTGTCAATTAAACATACAGTATTGTTTTCTAGGCAGTAAATGCCAACTTTTGAGGGACTAGCAATATAATATGTTTTTGCTCCAACTTGAATTAGTTCGTACATTACCTTTCCCTTACTCGTTATCTTCCCAGCTAAAGGTTTTATTAAAACGCTCACTTAGAGGAGCAGCATTTTTTAAAGCATCATAAAAATTGTTTACTAAATCTACTGCAATAGGAATAGCATTCTCAAAACGTCGTTTCATTTCTGCATTAGTTTCAATACATCGTTCATCGCCGTTAAAACTGATTATTTGACTACTGTATTTTTCATACATGCCAAAGATTTTTAGCAAAAAGTAAACAAAGCGTCTTTTTACTATTGAAGGCGCATTAAAAACATTATTAAAACGAATCATTGAATCTAACGAAGTTTTTATTTCTTTTTCAGATGTATTAAGAAAAAAAGGATAAATTGCCTGTGCATTTTTATGGGAAGAAACAATATGAGAAATACTTGATGAGCGAACGGGATCTTTTCCCTCTTGCACCATTAGATAACGATCAAACTCAACTTCTAAAAGACCGTGAGTAAAATCGTTGTCGGGATGATTTTGTGTAGCTCTTTCTACATAGCCATGCACGCAAGAATCGAGTGCAAAATGTGTGACAAAACCAAGAGCATACGCAAGTGAATCTTCATTACAATTGTGTTCTTGAAGTACTTTTATACAATCATTAAAATATGGAAGTGCTTTTTCGTGGTGCATATCGTAGCTATATTTTCTAATGGGATTTTTAGAGAGCGATTTTAGGGGAAGGTAATAAAATAGTAAGTCAAAACCGTGGCACCCTATATCGTACAATTGGCGATGTTCTAATACTATGCTTTGTAATGTATTAGGTAAGAGTTTAAGCACTTCGCGTGCAAATATATAGTGAGTGTATGTTGATGCCATATAATCCTCCAAAATAATCTATACAAGTATACTGTGTATAACGAGTTTATGCAAGAATGGGTATAATTAGTAATTACGAATGCCGAATTACTAATTTTTACCCCCTTGCAAGCATACATAAACGGTTGCGTGTACTACGGGGATTATCACAGTTTTTTTGTCCACAAAAATTACACAACTTATTAAACACAAAAAAAGGCTTTTCGCAGTGCGAAAAGCCTTTTTAAGCTATATGCGTAATAATTCGTTAAGAATTAAAGAGCAATTTTTGCTTTGAAAGTGAATTCACCATTTTCTGATGTTGTAACATCTTTTTCATTAGTTGCTTTACCTGTTGAGTAAGCTGCTGAACCCCATTCAATTGTGAATGTTGTGTTAGGTACAAGACCTGCAACATTTGTTGCAACACGAGGCATTAAACTTGTTCCAGAAGTTGTTTTTGCATTTGATGCAACATTTTCTTCTGAAGCAGATAAACCTACAAGAATACCAGCTGAAGGAGTAATTGTTAAATCACCTACCATAATGTCATAATCAGCTGCAAAACCAATTTGTGTAGCCATTTTGTTACTAGCTGCTGCTGCTGCTGCTGCTGCAGTTTTAGTAGTTGCATAAGCATTTTTCTTTGCGTTAATACCAAGGTTTGATGAGAAAAGAACTTGTGCACTTAAATTAGGAACAATGTCACCTGTGTGAAGCATAATCATCAATGGCAATGTATTTGCCATGTTTGATTCTACTTTATCTGCTGCATCTGTTGTACTAACAGTATAAGCTTGTGTTAAGTCTAAAGATGTGAACACAGAAATACCAGGAAGAATAGTTCCGTCACCTTCGTCTGCACCTACGTAAGCAAGTTTTGTATCGTAGAATCCATAAAGCACAGAATCTCCGTCCATTGATTCGCCCCAACCAAAGTTAAGACCAAAACCAAGTGCATTTTGTGTTGTAGTACCTTTGTTAGTTGCTGTATTATGATCAAGATAGAAATTCCATGTAGCAACAGGTGTTATTGAGAACATACCTACAGGTAATTTGTATTGAATACCTGAAAACATTGATAAATCTTTTTCTTTTTCTCCTGATACGCCGTAAGCAGTAGCAAATTGAATCATTAAGTCATCAATAGGTGTAACCATTGCACTGAATCCTAACGCATAGTCATTTGTCCAGTAGTTTGAAGCATCATTTGCAACATAAGTAACTCTGTAAACAATAGCAGCTCCTTTAACTACAGTTCCTGTAACATTTTTGTTATCGACATCAACATATTGTACTGTATCAGTACCCTTAGGTACGGTATAAGTTTCACCCGCTGGAACTACTTTTTCTATTTGAATACTAGTAATATCCCCAGGGGTTGCTTTTATATTAGCCTTTGTTCTAACTGCAGCTTCTACACTAAACATGTCAGCACCGTAACCAAGTGTAAGCCCTTGATCATAACCAAATGCTTTTGCTGGTGAGTCTTCCATGTAATAAATGTTTTTACCGTTTAGGGAATCGCCATTATCAAATCCCATTGCGTTAGGATAGTTAAAGTCTCCACCATAATCGAAGTCGCCACTTTTAATTCCTACATATGCATCACCAATGTGGATTGTTGCAACATCAACAATTACACCATCTGCAGATAAAGCAACAGCTGCTCCAGGATCTTCTGATTTAAAGTTTGTGTCGCCGTCTACTTTTACAAGAAGTTCACCCCAAACGCCTGTTCCTTCTGTAGATTTAGACATTTCGCCAGGAAGTAGGTTAATAATCAATTCAACATCTGTTTCATTTTTGAAACCTGTTTTGTGTGTGTCCACATCAATACCAAATGTTACTGATGCTTCACCTGAGAAATCAACTGTGTTTACGTCTGCCAAAGGTTCTGCTGCGAAACCGCTTGCAACCATTGACAAAGCAATTAATACTGTTAAGAGTTTTTTCATTTAATAAAACCCTCCTCATTTTTTCTTATTTGTACAAGTGCAACGCACCTTTTGTGTACAAATATCATTTGCAGTAATTGTAGCATGACTTATTTTAGCTGTCAAGTTTTTTTAAGTTAAATTTAAGAAAATTTTAAGGTTTTTTTAAGAATTTAAGTGTTTTTTGACAGTTTTTATTAACAATGTCAAAAGTCCAACGCTTTTTGAAAATATGTTGGACTTTAATTTGTGATTTTTTATTACATGGTAGTAAACACTTACACTTGCTCTTTGCAAGTGCCTCCGGGAAGTTACAAGAATATGCCTTTCGTTTGTAGCAAATATACATTATCCAACATTGTCAATTGAATCAATTTTTTCTTTACTTAGTCCTGTATATTTTGCAATTGTTACAACGGATAGCCCATTTTGTCATTTTTTATTGCTTCATAAAAAGTCATGAAAATAAAGAAATAAGCTTTGAAAGGATTGAATTATGAATTATTTTTCTCCTTTAGCTTGAAATGAATCTAAAAATATCGTATTCTATACATTATGAAAACACAATCTTCATCTATAGAAAAACCACTTTTAGAGCGATTTTTGAGATATGTAAAAACATGGACAACAAGCGACCTTGCTCAAGCAGACAAAGGAGTGTGTCCTTCCACCGAGTGTCAAAGAGACTTTGCTTACACTCTTGAAAAAGAATTAAAAGATCTTGGAATAAAAGATGTACACGTTACCGACTATGCCTATGTTTGTGCACGCATTCCTGCAAGCAAAGGTTTTGACCATATTCCTTCCGTTGGCTTTTTAGCCCACATGGACACTGTTCAAGGCGTTCCGGGAAAAGACGTAAAGCCAAATGTAATTGAAAACTATGACGGTAAGCCCATAGCTCTAAAAGAAGGTGTTTTACTAGACCCCACCCTTGACAAACATCTAGGTCTGGCAAAAGGCGAAACCATAATTACAACCGATGGGACAACACTTTTAGGGGCAGATGATAAAGCCGGTATTGCCGCCATAATGACTGCAATAGACATACTGCTACATTCTGACAAAGAACACGGTCAAATTGAAATTATTTTTAGCCCCGATGAAGAAACAGGGCATGGCATGGATAATGTTCCGTTAGAATGGATACAATCAAAGGCTTGTTACACACTGGATGGAAGCCATATTGGAGAAGTTGAAGTAGAATGCTTTAGTGCGTATAAAAGCGAAATTATTTTTAACGGCAAATCAAAGCACACTGGTACTGCACGCCCCGACATGATAAATGCTGTTACAATGGCCGCGAACTTTGTTTCAATGCTTCCACAAAACGAAAGCCCCGAAGCAACCGACGGCTACCTTGGTTTTTATGCACCTATGAAAATTTCAGGGCACCTTGAAAGAGCAGAAGCAACGCTTTACTTGAGAGACTTTGACGACGATTCCATGAAATGCAGAATAGACACTGTAGACATACTTGCAAAAGCAATTGAACAAAAATTTACTGGTAGCTCAGTTGAAGTAACTCATACAAAACAATATCAAAACATGAAAAAAGAACTTGACAAGCATCCTTTAGTTACCGAAAATCTTTTTGAAGCTGCAAAAAATTTAGGCATTGTGCCTATATGCAACCCAATTCGAGGTGGAACAGATGGTTCAAGGTTAACTGCAATGGGAATTCCGACCCCGAACATTTTTACTGGTGGACACAATTTTCATTCAAGAAGCGAATGGGCATCTTTAAATCAAATGACAGAAGCTGTTAAAATGGTTTTAGAAATTATAAAATTAAATAGTACAAAAGGAGCCTAGATGGTAGAATATCACATTGAAGGCGGATTTCCCATAAAAGGAACCATAACACCAGGCGGGAACAAAAATGCCGCCCTCCCCTGTATTGCAGCAACACTTTTATCAGAAGAACCTGTGATACTTCACAACATTCCAAATATTCATGATACACTTGTTATGCTCGACATAGCAAAGGCTCTTGGTGCAAGTGTTGAAAAAATTGCAACTAATTCGTGGAAAGTTCACGCACAAAATATCACATCAACAGAAATCCCTCGTGACTTTTCAAATAAGATAAGAGCTTCTATTTTATTTGCAGGATCACTTCTAGCCCGTATGGGAAAGGTAAGCATGTATCCGCCTGGAGGCGATGTTATAGGTCGCCGCCGGCTAGACACCCATTTTTTAGCACTTACAGAATTGGGAGCAAGAATAGAAGCAGATGGAAATTTTACCTTTACTGCAAATAAGCTTGTGGGCGTAGATATGTTTTTAGATGAAGCTTCTGTTACGGGAACCGAAAATGCACTTATGGCCGCTGTTTTAGCAGAAGGTCAAACAATTATTACCAATGCTGCTTCTGAACCACACGTACAAGACCTTTGTAACATGCTAAACGCAATGGGGGCAAACATTACAGGAATTGGTTCTAATATTTTAGTAATTGACGGTGTAAAAAAACTTAACGGATGTGAGTTTAAAATAGGTCCTGACTTTATGGAAGTTGGCTCTTTTATTGGACTTGCAGCTGCAACAAAAGGAAGTATTACCATTGAAGGCATAGAACCTAGAGATTTACGGCCTATAAAATTAGCATTTGGCAAATTAGGAATTCACTGGGAGATAGATGGCACAACACTGCGAGTAAATCAAGGTCAATCAATGCAAGTAAACACTGACCTTGGAGGTATGATTCCAAAAATTGATGATGCACCATGGCCAGGATTTCCACCTGATTTAACAAGCATTATGACCGTTGTTGCTACACAAGTTGAAGGAACCGTTCTTATTCACGAAAAAATGTTTGAGTCAAGAATGTTCTTTGTTGATAAACTTATTGGAATGGGGGCACGCATAACCCTTTGTGACCCTCATCGTGCAGTTGTAACAGGCCCTTGTACTCTTCACGGAGATGAAGAACTCACATCACCTGATGTGCGTGCTGGTATGGCTATTGTTATAGCGGCTATGTGTGCAAGCGGAAAAAGTATAATTAGAAATGTGTACCAAGTTGAAAGAGGCTATGAAGATTTAGCCGGTAGATTAAAAAGCTTAGGTGCAAAAATTGAGAGAATAGATACATAGTCTAATATGATTGTGACTATTCACATCCTTCAGGTATTGTGAATTGCAATAATATTTTCATAAGCCGTTTGAATGCGTAAAAATGCTTCAGCGGCTATTTTTTTCTGTTCTTCTGTTAAGTCTATAAGAGTATCTGGGTGATACAGGGCTACAAGATTTCGGTGTGCACTTTTAACACTCTCTAAATCAGCATCCCGAGAGAGCCCTAATAAATGATAGGCATTTGATAATTCTTCGACTTTTCGCTCTTCATGCATTGGCCGTTGCAACAATACTGCCAAATAATCGGAAGGTTTTACCCCTCTTTCAGCATTCCAATCATATTCAACAATAGTTAAAAAGGCAAAAATTAACAATAGTAACTCGTCGTTTTTTTCGCCATTTTCGTTTTGTTTTAACAGAGTTGCACCAAGACATTCTACAATTAGGTCGCCATTTATGCCCTCCGAATAGGTTGCTACTCTGCAAAGGCTTACCCAGTCGGCAGTATACAGATGTGAAAAACGCCTTTGCATTTGCATTCCTGCAAAATCGACGTTTCCTGTACAGTAATACCCAAGTGCAGCAACCAATAAAGCACCTTCGAAGGGCTCGTCTGTTTTATCGATGTTTTGATCGTCTTTATTAAAAGGATTTTCCAGTATTGTTTCTAACCCAGAATCTTTTTTTATTCTTTTTACTAGTGTTTCAACAAAAAAGGTTGTCAAAAGTCCTACAATGCCAAGAGTAATGCCACCTATAAAAAATAGCACTAATCCTACTACAACGCAAAGATGCTTACGGCAAAATTCCCAAAGTGAATCTAACCTTTTTTTTACTTTTGGCGTTATACGTATCATTTTTCAACAGGTTTTGTATGCAGTGCCAAAAATCTTGCAGAAAAAAGAATAATAATAGCTACATAAATCCCAATAGTAGCTGGAATTTGCCACATACCTTCAAGTTTTGCAAGCGATAGCGAGACAAGTATCATCCCGTAACTTATTAGCACCCTTATAAATTCTGCAACAACAGTAAACAAAGGAACAATAATTACCCAATAATACTTAAAAATAAAACCATTTGAAAGTCTATAATTCCATGCTTGTATTGCAAGAAAAAGATATATAGATAGTACTAAAAATGGAAAGCTTACTCGTTGCAAAAAGTAAGCACTATAAACTTGAGAAGAAAACCCATATTGATCAGCCTTAGGAATGAATTCATATAGCGATGCAAGATTTATATATTCAGGCCCAACAGAGGCTTTTACAATAAGTTCAAAATCATCTAAACTCATAGGAAGCAAAGAAACACTGTCGTCAATAATTGTAGTACTTCCCAATGAAAAAACCGGCGAGCTAACAAGCCCATTAGTATTTCTATCTACAGAGGTAAGTAATAAGCGAGGAACCAAAGCATCTTTTTCAAGATTAAGCATATTAACAGTATCTTCATTAAAACTTGAAAGAGGAATGCCAATAAGTTTTACATATGGAACTGAAAATGCATACACCACCTTTCCACTTGAATCTTTAACAGTGCATGCATAATTCCTAAGATATTTTAGGAATTCACCCGCACTTTCAACATTTGTAATACCACCAATTGTTATTTCATAAAAAAGACCATCTTTTCTTAAGACTGAAAACTCAATGTTTTTTGCACTTTCAAAATGTATTAGATTTTCGGTTTCATCTATAAAGAAATATTCATTTAACAGAGCTTCTTTAGACAGTTCAAAGTAGCGCCTTACATCTGGATCATAGGGAATACTTTTATTTAAATCGAGATAAGTATAATACGCACTAAGAGAATCTCCTTCTATAAGTGATGCATACCCCTGTTGTTTTAATGCAAAAATTTCCATATTTTCGTCGGTTTCAAAACCTGACCATTTTTCGAGTATATCCCATGCTTCTACCGAAATTCTTTGCAAGTCGGCACTGTTAGAATTGTTGACTCCTCCTATTTCCAAACCAACAAATGCATAGTAATGAGCATCAAAATAATTTTGCTGATCAAATGCTTTTTGAGCTCTTTCTAACAGAGAAAGAACAGTCATAGCTTTCTCTGTTTCATCATCCAAATTTATAGCGGATATTTCTGGAAAATATGCAGGAACCTCGTTTGCCTTTTCAGCTGGGGCTCTTTCGTATATTTCTTTCAGGTCTAGAGATTCTTGAGATGTAGGGTTCAATTCTAAGGCTGTATTAACATAGTGCAAAGCAGATAAAACGTCGCCTTCTTCATAAGCGTAGGTACTTTCATTCATATACCATACATAGTCGTTATATCTATTTTCTCTTTTTATTTGAGCCTTGTTAATCATAGGTTGAAAAATTTCTGAAGCACAAAAAAGAAGTATAACATTTACACAAGCAACAAGTATGAGAACTTGAAATATTTTCATTTGCCCTGATGAAAAAGCATTTATATTTTTTGCATTATCTTTGTCAATCTGTGCTGCCACAACAACAAAAAAAATACTTGTTAATATTGACGGAAGGGTTTCAAAAAAGAATGAAAGCCCCCACAAAACTTTGTATGAAAAAATGTCGTTATCAAGTAACGGTGGAATATTTTTTAAAAAAAGAGAAAAAATAAATATTCCAACAAAGCATAATGCAGTATAAATTGATGGCAGAATTATTAGTTTTTTGAACAACATTTTTACACATCCTCGCTTGCATTTAATCGCTTATTTTTCTTTGTACCCGACACGAGCCCAACAAGAATCACAAGAACCGATACAGCACTGTTAAAAATAAGAGCATTCCATTTTGGTTCAAAAAAATAATCAAAGAGCCCCTTATATAATTGAGCATTTACCCAAACAATTGTCACCCACAACAGAAGTATTGCTGCAATATTTATTAGCTTCCAAGAGGAAGTCTTACGCAAGGCATAAAGAGAAGAAAGCGAAAGTCCCAAAGAAGAAAACAAAAGATACTCAAAGCGTCCTATTTTCCCCGCAACAAGTGCAGTATCACGCAACAACAATATATCTGAAAATATCTTAAAAACAAATTCAGACACTGTTATTGAATAATTCTCCAAATTTTGTTGTAAAAAAGGAAGAGAGCTAAAATCAAAAAAGACTCTTGCCTGTGAAAAATACTGCCCTGTAATAAAAAAACTTACTTTTTGCTCGGGGGATTGAAAAATAAATAGAGGCGTAATGATTAGCCATACTGTCAAACAAAGAAAAACATACAATAACACTTCTAACGTAGTAAATGTATATAGTTTTATGGCTCGTACTGTGACGATGAGCAAGGCTGCTATAGCCACTAAGGGTAGTGAGTATAAAGAAGAATACGAAAAAACATCAAGAATGTATATGCGTGCATTATCAATTTGTGACGATGGCAATGGATATAAGACAATAAAAATACCAACTAAAACGGTAAAAAAAAGGGTATAAAAAATATATACAGGAATAATAAGTAAATCTTTTTTCATTGATAATATAGTACCATGCTTTTCTAATAAAAACAACTATTCAGCATTCTTATTAAATAAAAAAAGGTTGTTTTGAAAAACAACCTTTTATAAACTAAAATTAGAAAACTATCCTAAGAATACTTGTCCTTGATCATCAATTGCAAGTATTGTTTTACATTCTGAACAACGGAAACGCCCCGCTCTTGTTGCCTTAAGTTTTTTAGAACACAATGGACAAGAAAATGTTTTTGGGAAAACTCCAACTGTTACAACAGTTTCTTGTTGAAAAAAGGAAAGTGCGGCATCTGTAGATTCTTTAATATTAAAAAACTGTGAAAAACCTAACAATTGGAAAACCTCATGCACCTTTGCTTGTATTTCTAATAATACAATATCGCCGCCCTTTGGCTTGACCATTTTTAAGAATGCCGTAAAAGATCCAATACCAGTTGAAGACACGTAATTAAGTGTTGCACAGTTAAAGATTAAGTTTACATAACCTGCATCAACAACCTTCGCAACTCTTTTTTGAAAAAAGCTTGAATTGTAGGTATCAATATATCCATTTAGATATAAAATAATGCACTTATCTACCCCCGCTGGTTTTTCAAGAGAAATTTTCAAACTGTCATCTTTTTCATCATCAAAGCCGGGCACTAAATTATTGTTTATAGCCATTTTATTTTCCTTGTTATAATACTGTTTTACAGTCTCTATCTAATAATACACCATAAGCTACATTTTTGTCAAATACTCTTTTCGTAAATTTTAACAAAAAGTTTATAAAAATGCAGGATCCCAACCGCCATCTATACTTACAAGAGACCCGTTGACCATCGGTTGCTCAAGTAAACTAAGTGACATCTTCGCAATTTCCATCGATTCGATAATACGTTTTTGCGGCATTTTTTCTGCTAAGCTATCACAAATATCTTCGCTTACATACTTCGTTTTTGTAAAGCCTGGAAAAACCGCATTACATGTTATTCCAAAACGAGCGTACTCAAGTGCCGTTGAACGCACTAAAGAGCTTATAGCTGTTTTTGCCGCTGCATATGCCGCATTTGACGAAAATGCATTGACTCTCTCAGTTCTGGTTCCCCCAAAAAGCAAGAATCTTCCCCATCTTTTTTCCATCATTTGAGGAAGAGCTGTACTCACCAACAAACCTGGAAACATCAGATTTAATTCTGTCATCCTTTCCCAGTTTTCAATATTCATGTCATGAAGTTTGCACTGTAAAAAAGGACCAAAACTTACACATATTATATCGGCATCTTTAGCCGCAAAATATAGTGGTGATGTTAAAAATTTTTTTGCAAAGCCTATATCTAAAAACTGAACAAGTTTTGTTGCAAAAACTGAATCTTGTAATTCCGTAATTAGAGAATCAAACTCAGAAGAATTACGACCTCCATGCACAATAAGAGAACATCCCTTTGAGGCTAACTGCCTACAAAGATCAGAACCTATTCCACCACTACCACCTACAACTAACGCTGTTTTCCCAATGAAACTTTGCATAAACTACTCTTCTGTATAAGATATAGCATAAATAAGAAAAAATCAAGTAAATTTATTTTTTACTTTAGAAATCACTTGTACAAAGACGTAACGTATTCGACGAAAAAGGGTATAATATTCTTTCATTTTATTGTATAGTTGCACTAAGATTTAAAGAGGAAAAAAACAATGACATTATCACAAGTTGTAATAGTACTTTGCAATCCTGATGAAAGCCGCAACATAGGTTCTGTGTGCCGTGCAATGCTTACAATGAATATTCGCCGCCTACGTATTGTAGGAAATAGAAGTCAATATGATGAAAACCACATACTTACCTTAGCACTTCACGCAAAAGAAGTGTGGAATTCTGTAGAGTTTTTTGAAACGCTAGAACAAGCAACAGGTGACTGTGTAATAATTGCGGGAACAACTAGGCGACGAGGAAAAAAAAGAAAAAATGCACTATTACTTCCGGAAGAATTTGCAACACATGTTTCACATATTCCTGATACTAAAGACCAAAACGAAGCACAGCTTGCTCTTGTATTTGGCAATGAGAGAACAGGCTTAACGGACATCGAATTAGATGTTTGCACTATGGGTGTTACGATTCCCACTGGAAATGAATTCGGCTCTCTAAATCTTTCCCATGCTGTTCAGATTTTCACATATGAACTTTTTCGTGCCAGCAGAAAAAAAGCTGATTCCATAGAATCAATATCGCCTGGTTACATACCTATTTCAGTAAATAGATTAAACAATACACTCGAAACTATTGTTAATAGTTTGCAAAAAATTGGATTTTTCAAATTATCAGGAAAAAAAGAGATGACTATGTTTTGGCAAAGCATATTAACAAGAGCTCTGCTTTCTCAAGGCGAGGCTACATATTTAGAAAAAATATTTACAAAAGCAGCTGCACTTTCGTTACGAAACAAAAACAATATCCCTTTCAGTGATGATTGACGTTAAACTCAAGAAATAGGCACATTCTATACAGCGTTCAAGCTCACGAACATTCCCAGGCCAATCATGTAATTCTAGTTTTATTATTGCATCACCACGTAGTTCTTTAATGATGCCTGTTTTTTCAGAAAGTTTTTTCAAAAAGTGTTTTGCAAGTGGTGCAATATCTGCTTTTCTTGTTCTCAGTGCTGGAATGTATAATTGCACACCGCTTATCCTGTAATATAAATCATCTCGGAAGGCCTTCCCTGTTTTAAGAATTTCCAAGGGTTGATTTGTAGCACTGATAATTCGTACATTTGATGTCCTTTTTTTTACTTCTCCTACCGGTCTAAACTGACCAGTTTCTAATACCTGTAAGAGTTTTGCTTGAATATTTGTTTTTATGCAAGAAATTTCATCTAAAAATAAGGTGCCATCATTAGCATGCTCAAATAAACCCTTTCGAGAAATGGCTCCTGTGTATGCTCCAAGTTTTGTTCCAAATAGTTCACCTTCAATAAGGGTATCTTGTATAGCCGCAATATTTTCTTCAACAAAATTATTTTTACTTCGAGTTGATAACTGGTGGATTATACGAGCGATATAACTTTTCCCTGTTCCTGTTTCTCCCAAAATTAATACAGATAATTCACTTTGTGAAATTAGTAACAACTTTCTCTTTAAATCAAGTATTTCCGTAGTATTTCCAATAAAAGAGTCAACAGGGCTATTGATTCTTTTATTAGTACTCTCAGTTTTTCTTACATTACAACACCGGTACACTGACTCACGCAAATATTCTATACAGCAAGGAAGAGAAATGTTATCGAGACACTTACCCTTCAATATTCTCAAAGCTAATCCTATACTACATTCTTGTACTAATGAAAGAACAGGTATTTTTCCGCTCTGAAAACAAATTTGTTCTAACAGAACATTATCACCATTTTTTATTAATTCAAAATCAAAAAAAACAAG